>CANJVS010000039.1 GCA_947477755.1 Verrucomicrobiaceae bacterium
CGCCCTGCTCAGCGCCGGCCTGCTCGATGATCCACAGCGCATCGTCGCCCGCACCGAGAAGATCATGGCCCGCCTGCTCACCAAGTAACGCGCCGCACTCGAATCTTCGCTGCCCGCGTCAGCGGGTGGCGGTGTGGTGCTGGTTTTACGAGCTTCGGCCACGCCGCACCGTTGTTCTGCCGACGCATCAGGGCATGGTGCGGGTTGGAGCCGGTGGACACGGTGCGATTCAAAACACCTCCGCGCCTACGAACCGCTGACTTACACATTCGCGTTCAGGGGTGGGGTTGCTGTTTTCATCGACTGCAGCGCCAGAAGCACCACCGGAAAGCAAAGGATGTTCTTCCAAAGTCGATAATGCTTATTCATCGTCAGTTTAGTTGTGTCGCAACGCGGCGCGGCCCCAAGCTCAGCGGAGGTAAAAGAACAGGCCGACTCCAAGTGCCGTTAAAACAGCGCCGGATGCAGCGATCAGAACTTGGCGTTTCACCTGGGGCGCCGCCTTTCGATGCAAGCCAACCGTCACCAAGATCGAATACAAGATGATGCCCAAGTAGACCGGCAAGGCGAAGGAGCTGTTGGGAAAAAGGCTCGCCATAAGGATGATGGCGCACGGGGGAAGGATGTAGCGCATGGGGATGGGTAGATTGATCAGACGGCTGGTGAGTGGCGGGACATGCTTGGTGGCCCTGGTATGGTAGCCGGTGCGATCAGCAGCACGAGCAGCAACAGCAATGCTACCGCCACGCTGGACACGCCTTTTCTCAACGACCCGCCGAATCTGGCGGATATGGAGCTGCTGCGCGCGAAGCTGAATGAGCTGATCAACGCACTGCGGAGATAAGCGCCAGAGGCGAAATGATCTTCCTGTCCGAGAAAAAGAACCAAACCGTTCGAACCTTAGTCTGCGTCTAGGAACCGAGAGTGGGTGGGCGCGCCTGCCCATTTCAAGCGGTGTTCATGGTCGCGCTGCTGTTGGTGAATACCTTCGAGGATTGATTCACGGGACATTACATCCCCCTTGGGGACATGGAGTACAGTCCGAGGGTGACCTCGTAGGCATCAGTGGCTGACATGCGCTTCTGTTCATGTCCAGCACCCCAGGAGTCGGTGAAAATGATCAAATTTTTGGAGGTGTTGTAGCCTATGATGATGCGCATATGGCCGCCGCTGATCTGGCCGCCATTGGGCAGGGGAGGCTCCTCCGGGAAGCGCCCCAGATCCAACGCCCAGAGCAAGGGGACGCCTTTGTCCGCGTGTTCCTTGATGGCTCCGGTGAACTCTTTGAATGAAGTCCGGCGTCGGCCGCGGTTGTCGTAATACAATTCAGGATTGATGAAGGGTTTGAAGGTGACGCCAAATTTTTGATCCACCTTGGCCAGGCTCTTTTGCATCATGATGGCATTGGCCCCGCGTTCGACATCGACATTGAGGAGTTGCGCCATTTCATGCTGATCACAGGGGATGCGCATGTACTCGAAAAGGCGCTGGCAACTTGCGGCCACGCAGTAACCTTTGGCCCCCTGATCGACCATTGGGATGCCGGAAATGAAGACATCACCCCCAGGTGTTTTGATCACGTTTTTAAGTAAAGCCATTCGCTGAACACCCATGCTGAGTTTGCCCATGCTCCAATCGGCCTGATCGGGCGCGGCAAGTTTGAGCCTCAGGAATTCCGGTTTGCCTGACTGACCGAGAGATTGGAAATCGTTGTGTTCCAGCAGAGCGACTCCGGTCGGGGTGGTCCAGATCCAGGAGACCATTTTCACAGCGGCATTGCCGCTGATAACCTGGCGTCGTGGGGCGACTTTTAGAAGGGTGCCCAGGCTCTGGCCGATCTTCCGGAAAATGCGCTCAAATTCCTGCTGGCTGATCTGACCCGAGTCTCCCCGATTGTAGATGGAGATAGTGCTGCGTGCCGCTCTGCCTTTGACGAATTCGACAACGGCCTCCTCAGGTTTCACCTCACCGCTAAAAAGGGTGAGGTGGGTTTCCATGTTGGAGAACATGTGCCTGGAAAAGCGGGCGCGGTCCTTGCCGGCTGTGAGCCATTCAAACTGCGGCTCCTTTTCCTGATTCTCGACACGCGGGACATAAAGTGTTTCAAAGTTCGCCGGGCTCGATTTCCAGAAGGCGGAAAAATCCAGAAGCGCGTCCAGATCTGCCTTCAACAATGGCTCCGAACGCGGTCTTTCCTGGGCGGCGGAGATACCCGGTATGGCCAGCAAAATTAGGCACCTGATCAAGAACAAAAAATGCATGTCAGCTTTGATACCTGAGGCCTGCGTTTGAGGTCAATCTTTTTACCATTCAATCTGAGCGCAACCGGTAATGGTGTGGCTTACAATCCTGCCTTGAGGGAGTCTATCGATAGTGACATCAGGTTGACCACCTGGTTGTAACGGTTGTGGAATTGGGCGGTCAGCAGATTCCTTCGATGCGTCAAGCTAGCACTTCTTTTCCTTCTTCGCTATCATCCACTGGGGCTGGTGTGAGGAGGTCGAGAGCAGGGGAGTAACGCGGACGCTGGGTGCTCATCTTTAGCCCCCCCACAAGCACGACTCGAACGGTGTCGAGCAGGATGAGAAGATCAAAGATGACGCCAGCATGCTTCATGTAGTAGAGGTCGTACTCAAGCTTGCAGCGCGCGTCCTCGGTGGAGGCTCCATAAGGGTAACAAACCTGCGCCCAACCGGTGAGGCCGGGATGGATCATGTGACGCTCCTCATAAAAAGGCAGGACTTCGGAAAGGGACTCGACAAAGGCGGGTTGCTCCGGGCGCGGACCGACGAAGGACATTTCGCCGCGTAGGATGTTGAGTAGTTGAGGGATTTCATCAATGCGGTAGCGCCGGAGCAGGGCACCGCCGGGAAAGACCCGGCTGTCCTTGGCTCCAGCAGACCACTGCGGTCCGTCTTTTTCAGCATCGGTGCGCATGCTGCGCAATTTAAGAATCTGGAATGTCTTGCCGAATCGGCCTACGCGCTCCTGTTTGAAAAAGACAGAGCCCTCAGGAGAGAAAAATTTCACCAAACAGATCCCCATTAGCAGAAATGGGGAAAGCAATATGAGAAGGACAATGGATGTGATGATGTCAAAGAAGCGTTTCAACTTCCGGAAGTACAATTCCCGATTTGAACTCTCGGAGTGCAGCAGCCATTCATTGGTCACCAGATGCAGGGGCACATATTGGAAAAACTCCTCACACAAGGTGATAAGAGGAGTGCACGGCGTGCCAGAGTAGCGCAGGCGGCGAAGGTAGGGTCTTGCCGTTTCATCATCGATCCGTGAATCAGAGAAAACGACACGGTCAATGCGATGGCGCGGAATGAGTTTGCTGATGTGTTTGACGCGGCCCAGAAGATCGCCCTGTGGTGGCGATCCGCTGATGTCGATGCGGCCAACGATGTCAACGCCATTCGGCTTAAGGTCGCGAATGCGCTGATATTCCAACATTTCGGCGGGTGACTCAGCGATGAAGGCCACGCGCTGCGGAGCATACCGATGTTTGTGAAATAGTACCAAGTGATGAAGCAACAACGTCGGCAGGGACAACCCTGTGCTGAGAGCCATGAGTCCGCGGCCCGGGCGAGTACTGAAATTAATGTAACCAACCAGCGTGGCAATAATGGACGCGATGATAAAGGCACTTATAATCATCAGTGCATGGGCAATGAACCTCTCAGCACCGCGAGACTCGACAGAATATAGGCCAAAGATATAACAGCTAATGGTCAATGCGAGCGCTCCGGCACCAATCGAAAGCACATAGTTCTCAATCTGCCAAAAGTCGTAAAACCGGAGATAATAGGCGGCAACAAAGGCACCGATAAAAAGCAAGACATCACGGCCAGCACGTCGTGCAATGGAGAACCAGTGAGCGTTACTGAGGGAGTTCATGTGAGATATGGATCAACGGAGCTCTTTTCAATGGCATCAACTTAGGTTTTTGTCAGGAAAAAATCCCAATAAGTTTGTGCACAGCGCCGCCAGGCGAAAGAGTTTGAGTAGTTGCTTAGGAGATTGGTATTAGGAGGCGATTGAATCACCTGCCGCAGGGCTGTTGCATACGCTGCCGTTTCGCGCCCCTTGACCAATACGCCTCCCTGTGGTGACGGATTGATGATTTCCGAAATGCCACCGACATCGGTGGATACCAATGGACGTCCGGAAGCGAGTGCTTCAAGCAGGACATTGGGAACCCCTTCGTTGTGGCTGGTCAGGCATACGGCATCAGCCGCACGCATGAATTGTGCCACCTCTGCCGGAGCTCGGCGACCAGCCCAATATATTTGGCTGTCCTTGAGTCCTGATTGCCTGGCAAGATTGGCTAATTCAGACTGCAGCGGGCCGCTGCCAATCATGACCAGATGCAAAGGTTCGGCAATCGTCGTGCTAATTTGAGCGACACTTCGGATGAGCAGATCGAGTCCTTTTACGGGCAGAAAATTACCGACAAAAAGTAGAACTTTGCCGTCGATCGGCAGCTTCAGTTCTGCCCGGGCAGCAATCTTGTCTCCAGGGTGGAAGGTCTCCAGATCGACACCATTGTAAACGGTGCTCACTCGATCTTCCTCCGAGCCTGCTTTGAGCAGGCGCTGACGTAAATCCTCACTCCGCGTGATGATCCTGGCACGCTTCACGAGATTTAAAATGGCGCGTCTGCGCATTGGGAAATTCAGATAGTGATGAACGTCTGATCCCTGAGCCACGCAGACGAGGGGGACGCCTGCGAGTTCGGGCACGAGATTCACACCACAGGCATCAGGAAAGAGCCATGGGACCAGCAGTCCGTCTGGTTTCCAACCATCCGGTAGAGATTTTAGTGCATGACGCAGGGCCATGGCAAAGAGGCGGTCATTGGCTCCGCCAAACTTCGGTACATATGGCGTCCAGTGGTAGCGGGGATGAAAGACTTCATCGCCAAATCTGGGTTGGAGCGGACAATCTTTTCCAAACCAGAAGGCATGAGACGGACGCAGGCACAAGACTCGAATGTCTGCGTCTGGCCGGAGAGCACGCATCGCGTGCAGCAGGGTCACATTGTCCAGTCCCCGCCAGGGTTGCGCGGTGTCCGGGAAAAGATTGGAGATGAAAAGCAGTCGCATGGTTCTCCGGGTTTTATCGTTGATTCTCCAGATGCTTCAATGCCAGATGAGCAGCGGCCTGACCTGTCGCCATGCAGGTACCCATGACACGTACGGAAGCCAGTGCCTCATGATCGGCGGACAGGCAGCGCCCGGCGAAAAAGAGACCGGGGATGCGCGCGTTTTGCAAACAGCCCGCCGGAATGCCTGCGGGTTCGGGTCGGTCAAAGAAGCGGAACTTCGGGCCGCGTGCATTCTCGCGCTTCTCCATCGGCCATCCGGCAAGGGCGACGTCATTAGCGTTGCGGACACAGGCCGCGAGTTCTTCACCAGTGAGTGTGTGATCACCGATGTAGCGTGCGGACTCACGGATGCCCGCGTGCGCGGGCAAGTTTGGTGGAGGGCAGTGTTGAAAGTCCGCATGGTGCTCGCGCAGATAACTCCATAGCCGCATGGCAGTTTGACGTCCGACACTTTCGATTCCGGCACGTTTCGCGGGATCATGGGGATCCCACTGAGCCTGCCCAGCCTCCAGATCGATGGTTACAAACATCTCCTCCGGGAACGGTGAATCACGAAATGCTGCCCCTATGGCAGCCTCGGGCAGCGAGTTCTCTTTGATGCTACGCACGATGGTGGCGCCAAGTGTGAGCCGCCAATTTTCATCATGATTGCCGGTCACGCGCGGCAGGCCGCAGACATAAGCGGGTCGATAAAGTTTCGCCGGATCTGCCTGAATCCAGAGATCACGGCTCAACCAGCGCGCGCCGGTTGCATCGCCCGTGGTATCGATCAGGGTTTTGGTTTGGTGCGTCTGAGTCGTGCCGCATGAGATCAGGTCGATCTGCCAGCCGTTATCGCGAGGCTTCAGGCCGCACCATTCGGCACCGCTGAGTCGGGTGAGTTGGGGCTCCGCAGCACACAATTCATCGGCGATGCAGGCAAAGAGGCTGGGATGTTGCCGCAGGACATAGACGCGACCCATCAGGTCGGGTGCGGTCTGCCGGGTACGTTTCATCATACATTCGCCGATCTCCTGAGGCACACCAGGGTTCAGCCAGGCCCATGGGCGCAAAGTGTCCGGATGGTAGAGACCGCAAAAGGTGTGCACGAGCGCATTCGTGCCCATGCCGCCGAGCTTCGATTGGCGCTCGATGAGCAGTGTCCGCGCACCAGCACGCGCCGCTGCCAGCGCTGCTGCCAGTCCAGCGCTGCCGCCTCCGGCGATGATGACGTCCCAAATTTCCATGTTGTGCTGCTCGTGTCATTAGGCTGCGTTGCTGCGCTGGCAAGCTGGATGAATGTTTGAGCTTTTTTGTGCCGCTGATTGCGTCATCATCCGATCCGATGCCAGCCGCTTTTCATGCTTTCTGTCCAAATCATCAGATCGTCCTCATTCTTTGTGCGGCGCTTCTGATCCTTCTTGCACTGGCGCGTTGGAAGCATGCTGGGCTCGCACTGATACTTGAACGTGTGATGGGTGCTGGGCTGCTGTTGAGCTGGCCCTTCGCAGCCATTGCGCACTGGCATCTGGATTCACTCGGGGTGGACAATGCGCTGCCGATGCATTTTTGCGACATTGCCGGGCTTGCAGGCTTTGTGGCACTTTGGACCCGGCAACGCCTTGCCTGTGAGATGGTGTACTTTTTTGGAATGGCCGGGACGCTTCAGGGACTCCTCACTCCGAATTTGAAGGTCGATTTTCCAGACCCGCGGTTCTTTGTCTTTTTCCTTCAGCATGGCGGCGTGGTGGTGACGGCGCTGCATGTGGTTACTTCCATGCGTTGTCCGCCGCGTGTCGGGGCCATTCGCCGAATGTTCGCGGTGACCATGCTTTACACACTTGGCGCCGCCATGGTGAACCAGATTTTGGGTGCAAACTATGGCTTCCTTTGTCATAAACCCGAGCAGGCGAGCCTGATGGACAGTCTTGGACCATGGCCGTGGTATGTGGGCAGCATGATTCTGCTGTGTGTGGTGTTTTACAGCCTTCTATACATCCCTTTTGCGATCACCCGTCGCTGGCACCAGGCGGTTTGATTCACTCCACAAGATAGAGAATTCGTCCGCAGCTCTCACATTGCGTGACGATTTCTTCGCTGCGCAGTTGCTGGATGGTGCCACTGACGACTTTCATGTGGCAGCCACCGCAGATGCCGTGCTCGAGCGGGACCACTGCGGCATCGGGTTTTTTAGTGAAGAGACGCGTGTACAGGTCCATCGTCTGCGACTCAATCGGCGCGGCGAGTTCGCTGCGCTCGGCTTCGAGTCCGGAGAGGCGCTTTTTAACGCCTTCGGCACGCTCGATCAGGACCTTGAGTTCCTCATTCACTCGGGTCTGAGTCAGTGCCAGCTTGGCCTGTGCAGCCTTGAGCGCAGCCTTGGCGACTTCGAGTTCTTCCATGAATTCGAGCTGCTTGTCTTCAATTTTGCTGATGTCGCTCTCATAGCGTTTGATCTCGATGCCCATGGCTTGAAACTCGTCATTTTTGCGCGTTTCAAACTGCTGATCCTGAAGGCGTTTGATGCTGTTTTGCCGTGTTTGGATGTCCAGCTCCACACCTTTGATTTTCACCTCGATTTCCTTGGATCTCATTGATCCGGCCTCGACTGCCGCAGTGTCTCCTGCGAGTTGTGATTTCGCCAGGGCCTCATGTTTGGGAATGTCTTTGAGCTCTTTCTGGAGAGCGCGGATGCGTTGGTCGCGTTCCTGAAGCTGGAGGAGTTTCGTGATTTCTTGAAGCATGTGGATTGAATGATGGCGCAGTTCGGGGCATCACGTCAATAGAGGTTGCTGAGAGAATCATGGCATGATTGGAGTCGGAGAACTCCAATACCCATGGAGATTTGGGTGAGATTTGAGAGCGATCCCTCCTCGCATGTAGCGGCGCCCCTGCCTGATAGATGAGTTCGGTTCATTCATTAAAGAAATAAGCCTGGTTCAAAAGGCGGGTGGTTTGGTGCCGCAGCACCAACGCATGTGCCACACCCGGTCAGGCAGTGTTGTGGACAGGCGCTTGTCCGACGTTGACCGATAACAATTCTCGTTTGATGAAACGAAAAGAGGGTGTCGCCGAATCATCCATTGTGGTTATCATTCCCCATGCCTGCGATTCCCCCAATAACCTGGCATGCTGCAGAGACTGCCGCGGTTGTTGGATTGCTTCAATCGAATGCGAGAACAGGACTCTCCACTGCCGAGGCCACTGTTCGCCTGATGCAATACGGGCCGAATGAACTGCCAAAGGTTGCGCGGAAGCCGCGCTGGAAACTGCTTGCCACCCAGTTTGTCAGCCCGTTGATCTACATTTTGTTTGCTGCGGCGATGATTTCGTTCGCGATGGGCCACGCGAGTGATGCGCTGGTGATTTTGGTCGTGGTGCTCATCAACGCGGTCATCGGAGCCGTCCAGGAGGGCCGCGCGGAACACTCAATGACAGCGTTGCGAAAACTCTCGTTGCTGAAGGTCCGTGTGGTGCGTGATAATCGCGAATCGATCATTGAGGCGCGTGAACTGGTTCCCGGTGACATTCTGCTGATCGGTGCAGGCGATCAGGTGGGCGCTGATGCCCGCCTGCTGGATGCAGCCTCATTGGAAACCACCGAGGCTGCGCTTACAGGCGAATCTTTGCCAGTGCTGAAACACCGCGAGGCTCTGCAGGAGGAGACAATCCTGGGTGATCGCAAAAACATGATTTACTCCGGCACCCATCTCACGGCGGGGCGCGGACGTGCGGTGGTTGTTGCCACGGGCCTGCAAACAGAGGTCGGCAAAATCGCGCGGATGACCGAGATGGCGGAGGAGCCGAAGACACCGCTGGAGGTTCGCTTGCAGCAGTTCGGACAGTGGCTGGTGGTGGCGAGCATTGTGCTCTTCGTTCTGGTGCTCGGTTTTGGACTGCTGCGAGGCATTCCATTTGTACAGATTTTCATGGTGGCCATCAGTCAAATGGTCTCGATGGTGCCCGAGGGTTTGCCGGTGGCGATGACCATTGCGCTTGCCATTGGCATGCAGCGGATGGCGCAGCGCGGAGCCATTGTGCGCCGCATGGCTGCCGTGGAGACGCTGGGATCGACGAGCATCATTTGCACCGACAAGACAGGCACGCTCACGAAGAATGAAATGACCGTCACGACGCTCGTTCTGCCGGATGGACGCTTGATTGGGGCCACAGGTGCAGGCTATTCACCCGAAGGAAGGCTCAACTGTGGCGACAAGGAAATCACGGCGGCGGACGATGACGCTTTAAAGGCTCTTCTGGAGGCCGTGGTGCTGTGCAACGATGCCCAACTCGTTCCGCCGGATCAGGCTGATGCCCGCTGGCGTGCACTTGGCGATCCAACGGAGGCGGCTCTGCTCACGGTGGCCATCAAAGGCTGCGTGGAGCCCGAAGTGCTGCGCCGCCATCATCCCCGCCGCGCTGAAATCCCTTTCGATTCCGGAGTCAGGATGATGGCCACGCAGCACGATCACGCCACCAGTGGAATCGTCATCTTCAAAGGCGCGCCCGAGATGCTTCTCGATCTTTGCGATCCCTCAACGCTTGATCTGGTCCGGGTCCATCAGACTGCCACGGATCTTGCCAAACAGTCATTGCGTGTGCTTGCTGTGGCCTCACTGAATGCGGGAGTGTTGGATGAGGAGGCCGGTTTTGAGCCGTTTCGTGGGCGTTTGCATTTTCTTGGTCTGCTGGGGCAGATGGATCCTCCG
Organism: Verrucomicrobiaceae bacterium; assembly: GCA_947477755.1. Lineage (GTDB taxonomy): Bacteria > Verrucomicrobiota > Verrucomicrobiia > Verrucomicrobiales > Verrucomicrobiaceae > Prosthecobacter. The sequence continues at coordinate 9,799 of CANJVS010000039.1, forward strand.
CGTGATGAAGTGAGAGCCGCTGTGCAGGAGTGTCTGGATGCCGGAATTCGCCCAGTGATGGTCACGGGTGATCACAAGGCCACAGGTCTTGCCATTGCCACCACGCTGGGCATTGCGCGACCTGGTGACATCGCCATGGATGGTAGCGAACTCGAACTGATGCCTGAGCAGGATCTGCGGTCGAGTCTTGGGCGCATCTCCGTTTTTGCCCGTGTGCATCCGGCGCAGAAGTTGCGCATCGTGGAGGCCTTTCAGTCGCAGAAGCATGTGGTCGCCATGACGGGAGACGGAGTGAATGATGCCCCCGCACTGGCGATCGCTGATGTCGGTGTGGCGATGGGTATCACCGGCACCGAGGTGGCAAAAGGCGCGGCCAAGATCATCATCACGGACGACAATTTTGCCACCATTGTCAAAGCCGTGGAGGAAGGCCGCCTGGTGTTTCAGAACCTTAAAAAGGTGGTCCTTTTCCTCTTCGTCACCTCGATTGATGAATTGGCGGTGCTTCTGCTTGCTCTGCTGTGCGGCTATCCGCTGCCCCTGGCCGCGGTTCAGATCCTCTGGATCAACATTGTCACTGAGGGCGCTGTCACGGTGAACCTGATCATGGAAGGAATGGAAGGGGATGAAATGCGGCGCAAGCCAACGCCTGTGGACGAACCGCTTGTCACCCGTGACATGTGGCAACGCATGCTTTTCATGGTCACCACCGCTGTGGCTGCCATTTTCAGTTACTTCGTCTGGTGCCAGTCCACCGACGTTTCGTTTGCTCTCGTGCAGACTGAAACCTTCACTCTGATGGCCGTGACCCAGTGGTTCAATGTTCTCAACTGCCGGAGTGCACTGAAATCCTCTCTGAATTTCGACGTGCTGAAAAACGCATGGCTCGTCGGCGGACTCCTGCTCGGCAATCTCCTTCACGTTCTGGTGATCTACACTGAGCCGATGAATCGCATTTTTCACACCGTGCCGATCCCGCTCGTCGATTTCTTTCTCATCGGACTTATCGGCAGCAGCGTGCTTTGGGTGGAGGAGACGCGAAAGTGGATTGCGCGCCGGAGGGCCAAGCCGTCAAAGGAATAACGAATGGTTGACCAATCGCCCGCGTTTGGTCTTTCCGGCATCTCATGAATATTCATTGGTTAACCATCGAGAAGGCCTTTCAGCAGGTGAACTCCGGCAGCGGTGGACAGTCTGCTGCAGATGCTGCCGAGCGATTGATAAGAGAAAACGTCAAATGGCGCAGGAAGAGTGATGGTGGAGCCTGGCAACTCCTGCTCAATCAGTTCGGCAGTCCACTGGTGATTCTGCTGCTTGCCGCGATTTCGATCTCTTTTGTCAGTCGCCGCTTTGAAAATGGCAGGCCCGCCGGGCATTGCCTGATCTGGAAAAGCTTTTTGTAATCGCTCTGCGCGATCCAGCGTTTGTGTCTCTCCTTTTGCCATGCCATCCAATCTGCCATTTCCCATGAAGCCACTTTTTCTCAGCATTCTCGCCGCCGTCAGTCTTCATGCGGAGGATGGTTTTGTGCCAATGTTTCAGCCAAACAGCCTGGCCGGCTGGGTGAATGCAAATTGCGCGCCGGAGACCTGGAGCATCAAGGATGGGGTGGTCGCCTGCACCGGCAAACCGACAGGAGCCATGCGCACGGAGAAGCAGTATGAGAACTTCATCATGGAGGCCGAGTGGCGGCATCTGAGCAGTGGCGGAAACTCGGGCATCTTCATCTGGGGCACGCCGATCAGCTCGCCCGGTGTGCCCTTTCTGCGCGGGATCGAGGTTCAGGTGCTGGACAATGGTTACATGAAACATGCCGACCCGGCCAAGCCGCGCTGGTTCACGACTCATGGCGATGTTTTTCCAATCCATGGCGCGACGATGGAGCCGCATGGCGATCATAGCGGCTCGCGCAGTTTCCCAAGTGAGGAACGGAGCAAGCCGAGCCCGGAGTGGAACCACTATCGCATCGAAGCGAACGCCGGACGCCTGACACTCGCGGTGAATGGCAAGGTGGTGAGCGGCGGCAGCAACTGCAATTACCGGAAAGGCTACCTCGCTCTCGAATCCGAAGGCGCGCCGGTGGAGTACCGCAATGTGCGCATCAAGGAACTGCCGTCGACGAACACCCCGGCCAACCTGACTGCTCCGCTGGATCAGGGCTGGAAGCCTCTCTACACGGGCCTTGATTTCAGGAATTGGAAAGTGCCTGCGGCGAATGCAGCCAAGTGGCAGACAAACGACTGGTCCATCAAGCTGCTCGCCGGGTCGACCGGTCCGGCCCTGTGGAGCCAGCAGGAATTTGGCGACTGCGAAGTCATCTGTGATGTGAATCTGCCCAAGGATGCGGATCTATCCAAGCCTGTTGCCGGTCTCTGCGTGCGCGGGTTGAGTCATCCGCTGGTCATTTTTGGCGCGGGTGGCAAAGCTCCGGTGATGCTCGGCCCGGATCAGGTGAAGGCCGGACGCTGGTACCGCATCAAAGCACTGCTCAAAGGCGGCAAAGCCAAGGTGGTGATTACGGAAGCGCAGGAAGCGAACCCGCAGACCTTTGAAGTCACGGTGGACCATGGCGCGCGCGGCAGCATCGGCTTGGCTGACCTTTCGCAGGCGGTGGGTTATGCCAACGTGTTCGTGCGTGATTTGTAGGAGTCGAGGCTGCGTGATTGAGGGGCAATTCGTTCTTGTCGGCATGCGGACTGCTGCTTAGTCTTTGCCACATGCATCGCCGCGTCCTCCCACTCGCCCTTTTTTCCCTTCTCGCTCTCCTCTCAAGCTGCAACAAAGGTGGCGGAGGTGGCATCGTCATCGGTGAATTTGCCTCTCTGACGGGTAAGGAGGCCACATTCGGCATCTCCGCCCATGAGGGCACACAGCTCGCGGTGGAGACACTGAATGCCGCAGGCGGTGTTTTGGGAAAGAAGATCGAGCTGCTGACCGAGGACAATCAATCCAAAGCCGGTGAGACCTCGAACGTGGTGAACAAGCTGATCTCCAAAGACGGGGCCGTGGCCATTCTGGGCGAGGTGGCATCCAGTCGCTCGCTGGAGGCCGCGCCGATCTGCCAGCAGAACGGTATCCCGATGGTGACGCCCGC
>CANJVS010000040.1 GCA_947477755.1 Verrucomicrobiaceae bacterium
CAGTCCCTGCCCAATGTCGTGCCACCCGAGGCCACCTTGATGATCGCGATCGGTGCTTCGATGTTCTGCGACACCTTTTTAGCAAAGCTCAGCTCCGGCCCGAAGTAGTCGCGAGTCGGCTGCATCGGAATCCAGCCATTGGAGGTCTCCATGGTCTCACGCCCGAGCTTGTAGGAAAACAAGACCTTCGCCTGCGGCTGGTCGAGCCCCGCAAACGGCGGGAAGCGGTTGATGTCCTTCACCTTCGAGTGCGTGCCGACCATGTTCGATTGGCCTGCGAAGATAAAGACGCGGAGTGTTTTGGTATCGGTGTCAGCACAGTGGGCTGTGACGGCGGCGAGAAGGATGAGGAAGAGGAGGTGTTTCATGGAGAAAGTAGTTGCGGCTTTAGCCGCAGGGTTTGGAGAGGGATTCGGCTAAAGCCGAAGCTACTTTGAATCGCTTTGAACCCTGTCCAACCGCATACTCGCCAGACTGCAGGCGGGCCTTGATCGGGTTTTCGGCGATGTAACGGCGATAATGCAGCAACTGAGCCTCGCTGCGGACGATGTGATCATACGTTTCCTTTTGCCAAAGGGCACCTGTGCGTCCGAGCAACCGATTGATCTCGAAAGCGCTGCCTCCCTTCCAGTTTTGCATCACATCACCAAGGGTTCTGCCATCCGGCGTGATGAGAGCATGAAGGTGATTTGGCATGATGACCCACGTATCGAGCGAAGATTCAACGAGCAGACGCACGATCAAAACATCGCGCACGTCGGGACGCCGCAGCACACACTCTCCAAAACCCGCATCAAGCCATTGGTGCCACTGCTGGGTAAAAGTCGCGTGAAACTCATGCTGCTGGTCTTCTTGGAGCCTGTGCACTTCAGATGGTTTTTGCAGGCCGCGAGAGGCAAGCCAGGTGTCACGACCGCCTTTCCACTCGATGAGTTTCTCCTGCGGCATGGAGTCCGCGAGTCGGGTGGTAACAAAGTAGGTGACACGATCCTGCCGCCAGTGCGGCATATGCCCATGATGAATTGCCAGATCGTCGTGGGGTCGAAAGAAAGCGGCTTCGGCTTCAGCCGAATCCAGCATCTCCAAAGGCCGTGTTTCATTGGGAGTCATGATTCTCTCGGTTTCGGCTAAAGCCGAAACTACTTTTCCAGCCTAACCAGATTTGGCGTCTCGGTGCTGGCTTCGATGGCCTTGATGGTGTCGCGGACGGAGTTGGCTTTTTGCAGGCCGAGGTTTTTGGGGAAATCCTTCTCCTCTTTTTCAAAGTAGTGGGCGATCTTCTCCAGTTCGGGAATGACGGCTTTCGCGTGCGAGCCGTATTCCAAAAGGATCTTCATGATCTCCGGCGTGCGGTTCTGGCTGGCCCAGGGGTTTTGATCGCGGGTGTATTTCACGAGAGCGCTCATGCCTTCCTCGATGTGATGCCGGGCAAGCAGGCGCAGGCCCTCGACGCGAATCTGGTCGGCAAACATCTCGCCGCTGGGTGCGGGCTGCATGATGGCCTCGTGGATGGCGGGAAGTAGCGGTTTGATCTCCTCGAAGGTAAGGCGCTGATACACGGCGCCGATGCTGCCGCGAGCGCGGCCGTCCTGGTTCTTCAGTCCTGCCTGCACGGCCTTGTAGAGCGCGGGACGGTCCACGTCATTGAGCGAGCGGCTGAGCATTCCGCCGCGATCAAACAGCGCAAAGCTGAGGTAGCGCTGCTGCATGCCACGCGGATCGTTTTTCTCATCCACCCGGGCGAGCAGTTCGAGGAGTTGCGGCACCGTTTTCATCGCAGGCGGACCGATGGCGGCGAGCGCTTCGGCAGCTTTGATCCGCAACCAGAGATCGGGATGGCTCAAGGTCTTCTGCAAGGCATCGACGGCAGGCGCGGCGCGTCCGCGCATAAAAACGAGGCCCTGGCAGGCACCGTAGCGCGTGTCGAGGCTCGGAGAGGCGAGCATCTCGATCAAAGGAGCGGCGGAGGCGGTTTTGTGCTGGCCATAGGCCATCGCGGCACGCTCGCGAACGATGGGAGACCAGCTTTGCAGTCGCTTGAGCAACGCTTCATCGCTCATGGCATCGTAGAGCGTGTTCCGAGCTTTCGCGGTCCAGTCGCGGTCATCAGCGACGATGGCTTTCGCGGTGGTGGCGTCGAGTTGTGGTACAGCCGCAGGCTTTTTGCCGGTGAGATGAATTTTCTTGAACGGCATCGCATAAGCGAGCAAGTAGGCGCCGGTGCAATCCCAGCCGTGATAGCTGTCGTTGCCCTTTTCCGGCGGACCTTGATGCGGAAAGCTGCCGTCCCATTGCCGCGCGAGATCAAAATACCACGCGCCAAACTCCTGCATCCACGCGCCCGTGGCCTGCGGGCCGCTGTGCGCCACGCCGGGCATGGCCCAGAGCATGTTGAAGAAATTGCCCGTGTGTCCGGTGTCGCGCTCGGAGCCGTGCGAGGCCAGGCACATGCGTGCGAAGAACTCCGTGCCCTTGGCCTCGCCGAGCAGGTGGAACAACACCGAGACCATGCCGCACTTGCCGTTGTCCTCATGGTTTTCGATCCACGGATGATGATCGCCATAGGGGATGCATCCTTTGCCGATGTAGAAACGCAGCAAACGCGCAGTGCGCTCGATGGCCTCCGCGACTTGCGCATCCTTCACACCCGCGCTGCGAGCCAGCACCAGCCCGATGGTGAGCGGGATGCCCGGCGAGTTCATCATGCCATAGCCTTTGAGGCGTCCGTCTGATTTGGCAAAATTGTGTCCCCACGAACCGACCGCGCTTTGACCGTTCGCGACCTCCAGTGCCAGACGGCGAAGGCCCGGCAGCGCAGACTCATCACCGGTGGCAATCACATGCTCGCCGAGGAAGATCATCACATAACCGTAGTGCCACGGCGCGTAACTATCCGTCGTGAAGTTCGCAGCCCATGCGGCCTCCTTTTTGACCAACGGCAGATAAGCCTTGTCCCCGCTTGCCAGCAAGGCCAGCGCGTTCAACGAGCGCGGAATCGGGTCGTCATTGTAACTCTCGGCACTCATGCGACCGGCGAGCACCTTGCAGCCTTGCTCAAGGATGCGCCTCGACTTCGCGCAATCAAACGGAGCCGTGGACGAGTAGTTGCCGAGCACCGGTAGTTTCAAAACAACGTCCTCGGTCTTTCCCGCACGCCAGCGCGTGAGAACCAACTTGCCGCCACCCGCTTCGGTCTCCGCTTCTGTGAGAGCTTTGCCCAACTCAGTGCGAGGGTCGTATGAAAACAGTTTGCCGCCGACACCGAGGATCACATCGCCGACGGCGATGACACCATCCGCAGGCGACTTGGGCTCCACCTTCGTGATGGCGATTTGTCGCGCATCACTCGTCGCCATTTTATCGCAATACATCCAGCCATGCAGCCCCGTGGCACCGAGATTCCAGTCGTGCTTTGCCTTTTCAGGGATGGCATCGCCTTTGGTGAAGTCAGGTATCGCCATCGCCTGGCCATTGCCTGCGGCAAATCCTGTGCCGTGCACGGCGAGAAAGAATGACAGTGAAAGAACAATGAGTTCGGTTTTCATAGGGACTACTTCTTGAGTTGGTTAAGTTCCGCCATGGCTTCGGCCAAGCCTTTGCCGACGCCGCCGAGGATTTTCGCCGAGCCGAGGTAATGGAATTCGAAATCGGAGATGCCTTTGTCCAGTACCAACCGCTCGCGCTCGGTGAGTCCTTCGGCACGGAGTTTGTCATTCAAGGCTCTTTCCTCTGCTGGCTTCATGTTGCCTTCCTTCGCGAACTTCTTCGCCTTGTCTTTGATCTCGTTGTCCTTCGCTTTTGCGAGGGTCAGTTCGCGATCCCAATACTTCTCGGCCAGGACGGTTGCGACATTGCCTTTGAATTCGGGCAACCCGGCCGGCGCGGCCATGGCGGCACGGAAGTTGTCGTGCGTGCTTTTGTAGCGTTGCTGATCGGGAGCATACTCCGAAGTCGGGCCGCCCACACCGAGCACGCCGATGACGAAGGGCAGTTTCGGCACGTTCAAGTCTTTGCGCACATCACGGATGAACTGAGCCAACGCTGTGCTGTAGGCATCGTGGCCGCCGGGCTTGTCTCGAGTTGGATAGGTTCCCTGGTCCACCATGTCGTTCCAGCCCTGAAACCAGGCGAAACCGGCGAGTTCATGGCCCTGAGTCGCATCATATGCCGGCACCACGCGCTTGATGTCGGCGAGCACTTTTTTCACCTGCTCGATCATGAGCCGGTAATACACACCCGTCTCCTTTTCTTTCTCCGCCTTGATGGTTGCGATGTCTTTGCCCTGCTTCTGTAAGGTGGCGAGCTGTGTCTCATTGAACACATAAGGTTCAGCGCCAGGCGGGCGGAAGTCGGTGTTCAAACTCTTGCCACCCCAGGCGGTCTTGATAAGCAGGATCGGGACGTCGGTGAACTTATGCATGTAGAGGCCGAAAGTGAATTCGGGTCCGATTTTCTCGGACGTGGCACCAAAGCCAGCGGTCAGTTTTCCGGTCTGCTCCGTCGTATCGTCTTTGCCGCAGCCGATGGATGAAATCCAGACCCGCTCACACACCTTCGGAGCGCCGTCGGCGTTTTGCATTTCGTCGAGCATCGGCTTCGTGGCAGGGTCCATGCCGATGTGTTCGAAGGTGCTGATTTTCGCATGCCCTTGCATGTTCGACTGCCCGGCAAGGATGAAGATTTGCAGTGGTTTGGCCGAGGCTGGCAGTGCGATGGCGAGCAGCGAGCAGAAGAGGGTGTTTTTCATAGAGATGCTCATGGATCGGGAGAGGCTGCCATTGACAAATGCAGGGCGGGGACAGAAAATGTCCACATGAAAACCGCCACCGTTCGCGATCTCCGCAACAACTTCGCCATGATCGAGGCCTGGCTGCGTGATGGCGTCGAAGTCTGCATCGAAAAACGCGGTGAACCGGTGGCCATGCTCACGGCCCTGAAACGCAGCCGCAGCCCTGCCAAAATCAAGAATCCAGACTTCGCTGCACGCCAGAAGGCCATCTGGGGGGATCGCGTCTTCAGCGAGCAGGAAGTGAAGGAGATGCGGGAGTATGAACTTGAAGGCGAAGAAGGTTGATGAACTTCCCCGACACTTCTTTCCTCTGCTCCCTGTATCGGAAACAGGTTCACTCGCCAAGAGCGATAGCCTTCATGGCAAAGCGCAGCGGACCGCTGCCTGTTTCCAGCCTGCTGCTGCTCGAGTTTCGCCAGTCTCTGCGTTTGCAAGTCCGGTTGCATACGAAGGACAAGACCAAGGGCTTCACCCGGAATGAGGCATCCCAGATGCTGCGTGATCTTCAATCCGACCTGCGCACGAAAGTACTGGAGATCATGCCCGTGGACTGGGCCGCAGTGCATCAGACGGCGGAAGAATTGAGTGAACGATACACGGAGTCCAAAGGGCATCGGCTGGCGGACATCCTTCACGTTGCCACCGCTCTGCATCTGGGCGCGGATGAGTTCCTGACCTTTGACGGCAATCAGAAGACCCTGGCCGAAGCGGAGAGGCTGACGGTCAAGGTCTGAACGGGTCATGGTTTGGCGAGTTGGTGAATGGTTCCGTGCAGGTTGCGGTCGTTGATCTTCAGCTCGTAGCACTGCGTGGGTGTGAGATCAGGGATGTCGAGCGTGACGGTGCGCTTGTCTTCGCTGAGCTTGATCGATCGAATGAGCAGTGCGTGCTCGTCGTAATGCTTGGATCCATAGTTCTTCGTGCGTTTGAGCGACCACACTTTCATCGCGCAATCCTTGGGCTCGATGGGTTCGCTGAAGGTCACGCTCATCGCGCCCTGCATCGCGTGGATGGCGAGCGGTGCCTGCGCGGGCTTTTCGTTGCGGCGGATGCGGTGGAAGCCGCCCGGGGTTGTGGCGTTGCCAGCCCAGGCGAACATGCCGCAGGTGTAGAGCGCGCCATCGTTGCCGAAGCGGCCGCGCATGATGCCGGTGGCGAAGGCGGGCATCGGCAGCTCACAAACCGCGCCCTGCCATTGACCGTTCACTTCCTCGTGAGGCACGATGAAGGCACGGCCGGTGCCGTAGCTGAGATTGAGCAGTGAGCCGCCGAGATTGCCCCAGGCGTTCTTCGGCACCCAGATGAGTTCAGCGGGACTGCGATCTTTATCATTGGTGATCCAGACCATGGGCTGCTCCATCGCGGAGTCGGATTCATCGGTCACGCTCGTGTAGCCAAACAGGTTCCCGTAGAAGCCGCCGACTTTGACCCGGTTGATGCGGTTCTTCGGCGTCCAGAAGCCTTCCTGATCGGTGACAAAGAAGGTGCCGTCGTCGTTGAGGCACACGCCATTGGCCGCGCGGAAGCCGGTGGCGAGGATTTCCGTCTTCGAGCCGTCGGCGCTGACCTTGAGCAGCGTGCCGTGCTGCGGCACGACGCTGTCGAGCGCATGCCGGCCTGACTTGGCATAATAGAAGTTGCCCGCGGCATCGGTTTGCAAGCCCATGGCGAACTCGTGGAAATGCTCGGTGACTTGCGCGTCGTCGTTGAAGCATTCGACGAAATCGATTTCGCCATCGCCATTCAAATCACGCAGCCGTGCGAGCTGATCGCGGCAGGTGATGAAGAGTTCCTCACCGCGAAACTTCACGCCGAGTGGTTGAAACAAGCCACTGGCAATCCTGTGCCACATCAGCTTCGCGGGTGCTTTGTCCATCACGCCATCCACACGCCACACATCGCCATTCCACATAGCGACGATGGCCGCCTTTCCATCCGGCGTGAAATCAAAGCCCCCGGGGCGCAGCCAGCTCTGCCAGGGATTGTCATGCGGCAGCGTGAAGTCGTCCGCCACGAACGCGCCATCTTCTTTGCCTGCCACGGAAGTCGTGGTGACCGTCTGCGGCCACTTTGCGGGACCACCTTGAGTCAGCGGCGTGAGATCGAGCGGGCTAACAAATGATTTGGACATCGTGTCGAGCGATGCCGCATCGACTTTGGAGATGAAAAGCTGCGCCTTCGCTCCGGACGACAGTCTGGCAATCCAGAAGCCACCTTCTTTGCTCAAGGCACCAGCCCCCTTCAAAACGACATTCACACTCTCAGGTGCCACGCGAAGCAACAGCGGCTGCCTGGCCTCGCCGACGTTCAGCGTGCGCACAAACACCGGCGTGGTGCCGTAATCAAGCCAGGCGGGCGACTCGATCACATGCGTGCCGTGGATGCTCGCTGCGATCACGACCTTGTTTTGATGGGTGTAGAGTCCTTCAAATTTCAGCCCGGCATGCGGACCGTATTTTTTGCCGTCCTTGGCCACAGCACGCTTGTCCTCGAAGCTGTCGATGCTCCAACCTGGTCCGACAGGATTGATGAAATGTCGCTCACCGGTTAGGCCAGTGTGTGAGCCGTGGCTGCCGTCAAACGCGATGCCTTTCCAGTCCACGAAGTCGCCTGTGGTTGCGGCGGCCACGCGCATCGTGTCGTGATCGTAAACCATCCACGCGCGGCCTTTGCTCACGCCGCCTGGGCCGTCGTCGAGACGAATGGCGATGCCCTTTTGCGCAATGTTGTCGGGAGCTACTTCAAACGTCCAAAACAAGGCCGGGCCGAGATCCATGCGTTTGAAAGGCGGCAATGACGTGTCCGCCTTTTCGGCCTCAGCACGCACCAGACCACGCGGCAACAACGCGAGGTCGATTTCCTTGAGCTGCGAAGGATTGTGCGGACGCAGGAAGGTCTCGCGGATGTAGTGGATGACCGCATACTTCTGCGCGGTGGTGTATTGCGGCTGCGGCACCATTTGGCCGAAGCCCTTCGTCAGAGTCGTGAACATCGAATACGGATCGCTGCCGTTTTTGAACTGCCCTTCCGCAAACCGCAGTGCGGTGGGCAGCGATCCTGGTTGCTCTTTGGTGCCGTGGCAGACGACGCAGAGCGTCTTGTAGATCGTCGCCCCTTCTTCGAGCGTCTTTGCATTCCATCCGCCCACGATCTCCGCGTGATCGCTGCGCTCCAGCGCCTGCACCCAGCCACTGCCGCTTTCGATGATTGGCTTGCCGCCTGCTTTCGGTGTGTGCGTGAAGTCGGGCGTGTTCGCCCCGGCGCCTTCGTTTTTGAAAAGCAGCGCCAGTTCTCCATCCGGCAGCGCACGTTTCCACATGCGCACTGCACGGATGTTTCCCTTGGTGAGATCGCCGGCAAAGTTCGGCGCGGCGCGGCCCACTTTGAAGACATGCCCTTTCTGATCCGGCGTCGTGAACTTTGCCTTCTCTGCGATCTGCTTTCCATCCAGCCAAAGACGCGCCGTGCCGCCGCGCAGCGTGAGAACTGCGGTATGCGGCTTGCCATTGTTCACCACCGGACCGCTGTTCATCGCACCGAGCCAGCCGATGTCATAGACCAGCCGTCCGCCGCGAATGAAGAGCGCCTTCGCATCCGGCGACCACTTGCCCTTCGGTGCGCACTTCGAGAACAACGTGCCTTCACCATTTGCTTCAAAAACCGCCATTGCCGTGAAGTCTGCGCCTAGATCGAGCCCCGCATTCGGAAAATCCTGCGCACCCGTTTTTGCGAGTGCCGGCACATCCTCAGGTCCACGCACGAGCTTTCCTCCGCTCCATACCCGCAGCACCGGCGCTCCTTTCGCCGGATGCTCCACCGCAATGTCATGCGGACCTTTCGCATCAAGCGTGATCGTCAACTCATCGCTCAGCTTCACTTTCGCAGTGCCATCCAGATGAAGACGATAGTTCAGCGGCCACTCGGGTGCATTGAGTGGCAGTGAGTCACGCGGTGCAGCGGCGAAGGCGAGTGATTGAAGAGCAAAGAGGGCGAGCAGGTGCTTCATGAAGGAGACTACTTTTTGGTTTTGGCCTTCCGCCTGGGGGCCGGGGCACTTGGGTAGCGCACGACTTCGACATCGTTCTTCTGCAACGCACCTGGCGTGCTGCGACCATCGGTGATGAGCTTCTCCAGCAGGGCTTTCATCCCGGCGACTTTGTCCGGCATGGCGGCGGCGAGGTTTTTGGTTTCGCCGATATCGTCGGCGAGATTGTAGAGCTGCACGGGTTGTGATTGATCGCCGCCTTTGCCCCAGCCGCCGGAGCCGGGCGCGGGGATGTATTTCCAGGTGCCGCTGCGGAGTGCGGGCGTGCCGCCGATCGAGGCACTCACGGCGTTTTCGCGGATGGGTTTGTCTTCACCTTTGAGCAGGGGCATGAGGCTGAAGCTGTCTTCGCCTGCGGTGTCGGGAAGTTGCTTGCTGAAGACATCAGCAAAGGTGCGGATCAGGTCGGCCTGATACACGAGCTGATGGCAAACACTGCCCGGCTTCACCACGCCGGGCCAGCGCACCATGAAAGGCACGCGATGTCCGCCTTCCCAGGCGTCGGCCTTGTAACCGCGCAACGGGCCGCTCGGATAGTGCCCCATCTTTTCGAGATCCTCCACGCCGATGTAAGGCGCACAACCGTTGTCGGCGGTGAAGATGACGAGCGTGTTGTCAGCAGCGCCGCTCTTCTCGAGTGCATCGAGCACACGACCCACGACAGCATCCGTCTCCATGACGAAATCGGCGAAGAGATTCAGCTTGCTCTTATCCTTCCACTCCGGATTCACAGCGAGCGGCGTGTGCGGCGAGGTGAGCGGCATGTAAACAAGGAAGGGTTCCTTCTTCGCCACCGACTCATCGATGAACTTGATCGTGCGATCTCCAAGCGCGGGCAGGATGCCTTCGAGCTTCCAGTCCTTCAGCGCCGGGCCCTGGTTGCTGGCCTGGTTTTTCACCATGTATTCAGCCGGCAGAAACTCGGTGGGAATGCCGAGCGTGCGGTCATTCTCGATGAAGCAAAACGGTGGCCAGTTCGGAATGTCGGTGCCGAAGTAGAGATCAAAGCCGCGCGTGGTCGGCCCGCCAGGTATGGGTTTAGAAAAGATGTCGCGCCATGCGGCGATCTGCTGCTCGGTTGCCACAGCTCCAGCTTTCTTCCTGGCCTGGCGCGCTTCATCGTCCGGCTGCTTCAAAGGCGAGAGCAAGGGACGCTGCTCTTTCGTGACAGGCCAGTCCCATCCAAGATGCCATTTACCGATGCATGCCGTGCGATAGCCTTGCTGCTTCGCCAGCGTGCCGATGGTCATGCGATCCGGTGCGATCAGTGGCTCGCCAAACACGCCAACGATGCTTCTCTGCAGCCTGGTGCGCCAGTGATAGCGCCCGGTGAGCAAGGTGTAGCGCGATGGCGAACACACGCCGGACGATGAGTGCCCATCCGTGAAGCGCATGCCCTGCGCCGCCAGCCTGTCGATGTTTGGCGTGGGGATCTTCCCGCGTTCAGGGTTGTTGCAGTGGACATCGCCGTAGCCGAGATCGTCGGCGAGGATGACGAGGATGTTGGGTTTGATCTCGGCGGCAAGCAATGCCGTGAACGGCATGAGCAACAAAGCGGAGAAGAGAGTGGCTTTCATAGATGGGATCGGACTTCAACGCTGGTCGATGACAAAAGCTGGCCGCGAGAGCACGCCTTTCGACAGCGCGCCGTAGTGATCAGAGCGCCAGAAGTTTTTCAGATCATCGGCGGTGATGAGTTGCAGGCCCGGTGTGGCGACGGCTGGGTTGCAGAGGATGTAGAGGTTCTCTTTGGCGATGTAGCCGCAGACGTTGAGCGTGTGGCCGGCGCTGCCATTGGGGTATTGCGGGCCGATGTATTTGAAATCGACGATGACGGGACGACCGGCGTCGAGTTCGCTTTTGAGCATGCCGGTGGCTTTGATAAAGCCGTCGTCATCCGGCGTGAAGGTGATGAGTTTCCACTTCTGGCCGATCTTTGCCGAGGCATCCAAAAGATGGCCCCAATCGGTGCCGGTGCCGAGCGGTGATGGGCAGAGTTTTTTGAAATCCCAGCCGCCGATCTTGCTGCCATGAAAGCGGGCGAAGATGGCGCAGGCCGTGGAGCCGCAGTTGTTGTAGCCCTGCTGGATGTGCGGCATTTGCACATAGGCGAACTGTCCCGGTTCGCTCTTGCGCTGGCGATAGTCGATGAGCTTGATGAGGTCCACCGCCTGCTGGGCGGAGGCATTGCCGGAGGGTTGTGAGGGATGTCCGGTCGCGGAGGTGGGGAAGAGTTTTGCGGCTTTGGTCCAGTTCGCTTTGGCCGCATCAATCTCACCGGCTTGGAAGTGCATCTCACCGAGCAGCACGAGTCCCGACGGGTCATTCAGTTCCGCAGCACGTTCGGCGAACCGGCGTGAGAGCGCAGGATCGGATTGGACGCCTTCGCCGGAGCGGTAAGCCATCGCCGCTGCCGCCGCCGCACGACCGTGGCCCATCTCTGCGGCCTTCTTCCACCATTCGAGTGCCTTCTCACAATCTTGCCCGGTGCCTTGAGCGCCGAAGTAGCACTGACCGAGATTGAAAGCCGCCTGCGCGGAGTCATTGGCGGCGGCTTTGAAGTAGGCGATGGCGATCTCGGGATTACGCTTCACCACCGCACCGCGCAGATAAGCAAAGCCGACGAAATCCATCGCATCGGCATTGCCTGTATCCGCCGCCCGGTGCGCCCACTGCATGGCCTGCGCATCGTCCTTGGCGGTGCCCTTGCCATCGCGGTAACGAATGGCGAGATCGATCTGGGCTTTGGCATCGCCGCCGGAGGCCTTGCTGCGCAAAGTGTCCAGCTCAGTTTGATCGCTTGCTGATAGGGTGGAAAGACTCATGAGCGAAGCCGCGAGTAGTGAGAAAAGGTGCTTGTGCATGGTGAAGGTAATTGAACGGCGGACATCATCTCCAATGCAATGAGTGTTGATACAATTCAGGCATGGTTGGGTCTGCTCATAATTTGTTTCCGGCCGTGGGCGCACTTTGCCCAAGCCGGCTGCTGCTCCAAATGATCCTTTCCTCGACAAGCTACCCCCACAGGGAGTAGGTGAGGCGCATGCCTCGATTACACCCTCTTTCCGCCTCTGCACAGGCCGCCGCACACTTGCGTGCCGAGGTTGAACGCGGGCATTGGATCGGAGTGATGCCCGGAGTAAATCAACTGGCACCGGAACTGGGAGTGACTCGCAAGACCGTCGAGGCAGCGCTCAGGCAACTCGAACATGATGGGCTGCTCATCAACCAGGGGCCTGGCCGCAGGCGTCGCATCGTTCTTCCAGGAGGAGCCTCCATGCGCCCGATGCGGGTGGCCATCCTGCTCTACGAACCCACCGATCGTCATTTGGAATACATCATCGAACTCCAGCATGCACTGGCGGAGGCGGGTCATTCCGTCATAGCCGTCGCCAAGTCGCTGGTGGAACTCAACATGGACGTCACGCGGGTCAGTCGTCTCGTCAAACAAACCGCCGCAGATGCCTGGGTGGTCGTCGCCGGATCGACTGAGGTGCTGAAGTGGTTCTGTGCACAGCCGAGGCCGGTATTCGCCCTCTTTGGACGCCGGGAAGGTCTAACCATCGCAGCCATGGGACCTGACAAGTCGACGGCCTTAGCCGCCGCCACCTGCCATCTGGTCAGTCTTGGCCATCGCCGCATTGTCATGCTGTGCCGACAGTTGCGGCGGCTGCCAAAGCCTGGAAGCAGTGAGCAGGCCTTTCTCGACGAACTCAAGGCCCACCGCCTCCCGGCCTGCGACTACAATCTACCCGACTGGGAGGAGACCAAGGAAGGTTTTCAAAAGCTCCTGCGTTCGCTCTTCCGGGTCACGCCACCCACGGCGCTCATCATTGATGAAGCATCCTTTTTTATCGCGACGCAGCAGTTTCTTGCCAGCAGGGGAATCCGTGTGCCGCAGCAGGTCTCACTGATCTGCACGGATGCGGATCCCGCCTTTGCCTGGTGCACGCCGGCCATCTCTCATATCCGCTGGGACTCG
>CANJVS010000041.1 GCA_947477755.1 Verrucomicrobiaceae bacterium
CGCGCCGCAGGCGTCAGTAACGGACTGGGGATGAAGCGTCAGGTCTTTTTTGTGCAGGTGGGCGGCTATGACACCCACACCGGCCAGACAAATGCAGCCGGCGCCACGCCCACCGCTGCCAATGTCATCATCGGCACCCAGGCCAATCTGCTCGCGGAGGTCAGCCAGTGTATCTGGTCCTTCATGAAAGCGATGAAGCAGATCGGCATCACCCAGGGCTCGGTGACACCTTTTGTGAACAATGTCACGTGTTTCACCGCGAGTGATTTTGGCCGCACTTTCCCCTGCAATGGCCTTGGCAGTGACCATGGCTGGGGAAGCCATCACCTCGTCGTCGGCGGTGCCGTGAATGGTCAGCGAACTTTCGGCACCTTTCCCACACTCGCTGTAGGCGGGCCGGATGACACCAGCACTGGGCGCTGGATTCCCACAACTTCCGTCGATCAATATGCGGCCACTCTTGCCAAATGGTTTGGTGTGGGCAGCAGTGAAATCGCCACCGTGTTTCCTAATCTAACGCGTTTTCAGGGAAGCTATAACGGCGGTTATCTTGGCTTCATGTCTTAGCCTCCCGCAGAGTTGAGTGATGAGAGTTGAGGGATGAAAATCAATCCCTTGAGTCTTCCAGGCTCATTCTCTCATAAGATGAGTGCTTGTTGGGATCTGAATGGATTCAGGTTCAGTCGCTTAACAGGAAGCTCGCAACACGGTTTTCAGACTTAACTCATGGCAGCTTGGTGATTCGCAGCCGGACAAATTTCTTTGCAGGTGACGTCATCGTCTCCTGCGCCGTCACCAGGCGGATGGGTGCCTCAGCGATGATGTCGCTTTCAGTCACGTATCCAGTCCCCGTTGGAATACCGCCGGCGACGCTCTGCACGATTGGCGGGGTGCTCCAGTTCAACAAGTCGCTGCTTGTCTCCAGAGCATAGGTGAGATCCACGGCGCGCGGATCACGCCGGAAGGTGATGGTCACCACGGTGTTAGCGCCGGACTCAGCCGCCCCGACGTCGAGTCCGGAAGTGGAACTGTTGGTCACGAGCGGTGAAAAACCATAGGCGTACTCAATGAGGTTGGGTATCCCGTCACCCTCGGGGTCGGCGGTGTCACCGACGTACTGTCCGGTGGAGTAATACTGCTGGAGCCAGTTCTCGCGGCGTGTGAGTGCCGGAGCGGCACTGTAGTTGACCATGAGCTTGGGCCGCAGCGAGGTGGTTGTCACCTCGCGGGTGTAGATACGCTTGGCATTGGTGTTGCCTGTTTCATCGCCAATGAGGATCCAGCCATTGTTCGTCGACGGAGTGGTCACCCAGCCTTGGACGTCCGTGGCGAGCTGCGTCGAAGTCCAGGTGTAAGTGCCGTAGCCGCTCACCGATTGTGTGGCCGAGACCGTGGCACTGTAGTCACCGCCGGGTGCAGTCCAAGCCGTGGATGGGTAAAAACGATGAATCCATGTGGCATCGCCATTATCGGCGGATACGCCTGTTCCGCCCGCCTCACCAGCGGTGGAAGCTCCTTCACCCCAGGGCTGGGTGATGCGGCGGAGTGTCATCGGATTATTTGACCCCTGTCCGACCGACACGGTGAGCTGTACCTGGGCGGAGGAGATGACTGCTCCTGCGGGCACTGCTGAAACATCAAAGGCCATGAGCGCCCTGCGCTTGCTGTAGTTCGCACTACTGCCAGTCACACCCGCAAACATGGTGATGCCCTGACCATCCGAATTGCTCGTGAACTCGGAGAACATGGAGTTGTCCTTCGAGGGCTCCACCATCACCGTTCCCGTCGTGAGCGGCACGATTTTGTAGATGCCGCCTGCGGGGAACCCATTGTTGAGTTCCATCACACCCGCTGTGGTTTTTAATCCCAGATAAATTTCTCCGCTCTCATCTTCGCCGAGGCTGTTGATGCGCTGGCCGACGATGGGGTTGGTGCTGTTGATGATCGGAAGGGCCTGGGTGAGCGTGAAGATGCCGCTGTTGGGAGAGGTTTCTTCAAGGCCCATCAAGCGCCCGTCGGAAGCGCCTGCCGTGGATCCGTAATCGCCGAAAACATACTTGCCCTGAAGTGCTGGAATCGCGGCACCGCGATAAACGAAACCGCCCGTCACCGAAAGGCCGAGTTTTGGCAGCACCGTCGGGTCGTTGGCCGCAAGGTTTGAGTGGGCATACATGGCGATGGGCGCAATCATCGCGGAGACATCGGCGGGTGGCAGCGTCATTGGATTGGGCGATGCGCCGGAAGAGAAGCTTGGAAGTTCGAGCCCTTCTTTGTAGCGCCAGCCGTAGTTCCCGCCGGAGACGATGATATTGATTTCCTCGATGCGGTCGCCGCCGACATCGCCGCAAAACAGGCGGTTCGTGCCGCCGGGACGTTTGTCGAAGGAAAACCTCCACGGGTTGCGCATCCCGTAGGAGTAGATTTCCTTTTTCAAATCGGGGGTTACATCGTTGAAGAAGGGGTTGCTGGCCGGGATGCCGTATTGCCCCCCCGGTCCGTTGTTGCCCAGCGGATCAATGCGCAGGATTTTCCCGAGGTACCTTGTCTTGTCCTGGGAGTTGCCGAGATTGTTGGTTGGGCGCCCCCCGGTTCCACCGGTATGGCCGACGTTGTTGTCCTGCTGGCTTCCTCCGTCCCCGGCGGCGATGTAGAGGTACCTTTCGCCGCCGGCACCGATCTCCGGCCCGAACTCAAGCTGACCACCTTTGTGATTGGCTTGAGGCTGTGTGTAGCGCAGCATTCGGCGCTCAGACAACGGATTAGCCACATTGGGATCGGTGGCTGAGACTTGGAACTCGGCGATCACCGTGACGCAATTGGGCGTGTGATCCGCAACTGGTGGCGGCGGGTCAAAGTCGGGGGTTCCAGGAACGTAAATTTTGTTATAATTAACGTAGAATTTCCGGTAGCCTGGTGATGACGGGTTGGCGTAGCCGGGATGGAAGGTGAGCCCAAGCAGGCCGCGCTCATTGTAATTGGTGTTCTGCGTGACTGCGCGGTCCGTGATGTCGAGGAACGGTGTCGGCAGCAGCATGCCGTTTTGAAAAATATAAATCTTCCCGATCTGATCGCAGATAAACAGCCTGCCGCTGCCATCAGGCGCATAGGTGATCGTGGTCGGTGAATAGATTTGCTTCAGGCACACCGGCTTGAGGGCGACGGTTGGAAAGGTAGCATAAGCCTGCGGGTTCAGCAGCCCGGTCAAAAGAAGGCAGGCAAGATACGTGAGTCGAATGTGCATGGCGGGCTGGTCAGGGGCTTCCCCGGAAGATTACTTGGTCGGCGGGGCCGCTGTCGATACAAAACGAGCATCTGTGAGGGTTTTCAGGAAGGCAATGATCGATCTTTTATCATCCATTGTTAGGTGCAGTCCGCCGTTCGGATGCTTTGCCAGATTCGGGTCCAGCGTGTCGGTGCGGTGCACGCCCACGCTGTAATGATCAAGCACCTGCTCCAGGGTGGTGAAGCGGCCGTCATGCATGTAGGGAGCCGTGAGCGCCACGTTGCGCAGGCTTGGTGTGGCAAAGGCACCGCGATCGATGCCCGCCTTGGTGACTTTGGACCGGCCCGGATCAGCCTCGGTGATCTCCAGGCCGTTGTTGCGGAACTGATGGTCGGTGAAGAGCGCTCCGCCGTGGCAGTGAAAGCAGTCGCCTCCAAGACTGCCCATCCGCGGCTCACGCTCGGTCATGAAGAGTTCGAAGCCATGCTGCTCTTCTGCGCTGAGAGTCTCCAGACCACGCTGTGCGCGATCAAACCTGGAGTCATGTGAGGTGAGGGTGAGCATGAAGTTTTCCAGGGCCAGCCCGATCTTTTCGCTGGTGATTTCAGGTGAGCCAAACGCACGCTCAAAGGCTGCGGAATAGGCTTTCTTCAAACTCAGCTTCTTCACCACACCGTCCAGGGATTCATCCATCTCGCGGTGATCCTGGATGGGCATGAGCGCCTGTGCCCGCAGGCTCGGCGCGCGCCCGTCCCAGAAGAATTCACGCTTCCACGCCAGATTGAAAATCGGCATCGCATTGCGGTCTCCGGTGCCGCCGGCGACGCCGATGCTGAAACGCCGCGGGTCGCTCAGCGCCGCCGTGGCAAGATGACATGAGGCGCATGAGATGGTGCCATCGCGTGAGAGTGCCGTTTCGTGAAACAACTGGCGGCCCAAATCCACGCGTTCCTCGATCAGTGGATTGTCATTGGGCAGCGCCGGCATCGGGAATGTCGCGCCCATGGTGAATTTGAAAGGCGTGAACTTCTTTGGCATGAACAGCGGCGCGGCCTTCGGCGGCGCGGAGGTTTTGGCGATCGCTTCAAGCACATTTGGAGAGATGCTGAAAGCGCGCGCCAGATTCTGTTTCAGGGCCAGGGCCAGAGGATCACCATCCCGGGAGTGGGTTGTGACACCATCTTTGGCAAACGAGATATTCTTCACGCCATCAATCACCGCCGCGACATCGAAGATCACTGGAATGACCGCTTCATCGCGCAGATCGAGCGGGAGCTTGAGCGTGATTTCAGTCCTGAATGGATCACGCGCTAGATGGTATGAAAAGCCCTCCGGCTGACCATTTCCACTGCGGTGCAGTCCTTCCAGAGCCATAAAGATGTACCCGCCCTGCCAGCTCCAGTGCAGGCCATTCAAATTGGGGTTCAGTGGATGATCCGGCGCGCGCTTGGATGGATCACTGGCATTGTCCTTCGGGTCGATGCCGATATAAAAACGCAGCGACTGATACTTGCCTGCCGGGATGCCGGTCACGCTCATCGTCTGCCGTCGTGTCGTGGCATTCATCCATGATACTGAATCCGGCGAACTGAACCATGAGCCGTCTTCACGCTGCAGGGACAGGCCGCTGATCAGGTAACTCAGCCGCGCGACCGACCATTCTTCTTCGGCCCTGTTGCGGTAGCGCAGTGAATCCAGCATCAGCGGATCCGCCCCCGCCTGGTGATTGACGGCCAGTTGCAGCGTGGCGGCGGGAATGGGCGCCGCCGCAGAGCCCAGCGCCAGCGCGACCGCGAGGAGCACGGAATGCATGAGTCTGGATATTTGCGCTGGATGATTCATTTTAGCGGTCCCTGAGCATATCCAAGCCTCTCCGGGGAGGCACGAATATTATCAGTCATTTTCTCTCCGAACTTTCACCGCCACTGAGCCATGCCGCCGCCCAAACGCCCCGCCACTTACATCCTGCTGCTGCTGCTGGCTCTTTTGCTGGTGCTGGTGGCATGGATGTTTCACGCGCTTTCCTCCCCCGAGCTGCAACAGGCGGCTAGAGCAAAGGCGGCCATCAAACTGAAGCATCGTTAGTCCGCACTCTGTTTTCTCCTTTGCGCTTCCTTCTCCGGTCTCTACTTTGAGAACATGCTTCAGATCGTATTCAATGAAATCAGCGCCGCCGAACTGTCCCGTCTGCCCACGCAGATTCAGTTTCATTTGCTGGAGGCCATGGACATCAAGCCCGGCGATCTGGATGAGGCATTGCTGGCGAAAAAATTCGGCATTCTGGAGCGCTCGGCGGGACGCAAGCTGTACCGCTGCCGGGCGGGTGATCACCGGATCTATTTCGGGGTGAAAGACGGCATGGTTCGTGTCCACCGTGTCCTGCATAAAAACACCTTCGCCGACTTCCTCTACCGCAGCAATCTTCCAGGCGGCGGTGAAGATGAGGCGCTGAGCCAGTCGAAAAATTTCTGGCAGCTGATCGACGAGGGTGCCAAGACGCTGAAGATGGCGTGACCGGCATCACCCTGCCGCCGCATCAAACAAAAGCTCAAGCTGATCGTCCTTGCCCAGTGTCCAGGCATCGTGGCCGCGCGCACGCAGATCGGCGGCAAACTCCTGCGTGTAGCCATGCACGAGATAGATGCGGCGCGGCTTCACCATCTCCACGGACTCCAGAAGCTCGGGGTAGTCCGCATGATCGCTGAGCGGAAAAATCTCATCCACCTGATAGCGGAAGCGTGCACCCGGCTGGAGCGCCCAGCCGGTGAACATCGCGGTGCGAATCGACGCGAGGTTTTTGAATGCGGGTGATTGCCGCACGTTGGGTGGAAAGACTAGCACATGCCCGGCTGCTTCAGCCTCGTCGAAAAGGCGGTAGTCAGGCAGTTTGCCGAGCAGCGATTTCACCGACTCCGTCATCTTCCAGATGGAAGGATGCAGTATGACGGGATGTCCGGCGTCAGCCAGTGCGCAGAGGATTTCCTGAGCCTTGCCGAGCGAGTAACCGAGCAGCACGGGCGTGCCGCCAGCGGCCAGGGTTTCGCGCACAAAGGTGAGCAGTTGGGCGATGACATCGCTCAGCGGAGGCATACGAAACCTGGGCAGACCAAAGGTGGTCTCCATGATCAGTGTGTCAGCTTGCCGCATCTCGCATTTCTCCGAATTTAGGCCCTGGCGCAGCTTGTAGTCGCCGGTGTAGAGCAGCGTTGCGCCATCGCTCCTGCGCGTGAGATGGAGCATGGCTGAGCCAAGAATGTGGCCGGCGGGTAGCAGTCGCATTTGCCATCCTTCCCAGTCATGCACGGTGCGCATTGGCAATGGATGGAAGAGGCCATTCTTCTTCAGCCCATAGCGGTCGCGCATGAGTTGCAGGGTCAACTCCGAGCAAAATGTCGTTTGATGACGCGCCACATGATCGCTGTGAGCATGGGAGATGAAAGCACGCTCCACGCCGAAGGATGGATCCAGCCACAGGTCGGCCTCAGGCAGATAAATGCCCCGGCGGTGAGTGACGGTGATCAAGGGTGGCATGAGAGGACAGATGCGTTTGCTCAGGAGAGAGCAGGGGAATCAATGATGGAAACTAAAATCAGTGTTGCCTCCACCGTCTTCTGCTCAAACCTGCACTCATGCCTGAACTCGTCTTTGCCACGTCCAATGCCCACAAAACCCAGGAAATCGCTGCGATGCTCGGTGATGCCTGGTGCGTGCACAGCCTGCGTTCTTATCCGGGCGTGACTTTGCCTGAAGAGACAGGCACCACCTTTGAGGCCAATGCCATCATCAAGGCGGCCGGGGCCAGCGCCGCCTTGCCGGGCCTGCTGATCCTGGCGGATGATTCGGGATTGGAAGTCGATGCGCTCAAAGGCGAGCCTGGAGTTTACTCCGCACGCTATGCCGGTGTGGATGCCACGGATGCGGACAATCGGCGCAAGCTCAAAGACACACTTCAAAACCTGACTGACTCTTCAGAAGCCGGCTTCAGCGGGCGTTTCCGCTGCTGTCTGGCGCTGGTGCGTGATGGCCGGGTGCTCATGACCACGCATGGCGCCGTCGAGGGAATCCTGCGATTGCAGGAGCAGGGCGAAGGCGGCTTCGGTTACGATGCGTTGTTTCAACCTGCGGGTTATGAGGACACCTTCGGCGTTTTGCCTGCCGAGGTGAAAAACAGTCTGAGTCACCGTGCCCGCGCCATGGCGGAGATGAAAAAGTGGTTGGGCGAAAACATGCCGGGCTGATGATCGTGCGGCAGGTCTTGACCTGTGCGCAGACCTCTCCTTGAGTCACCGCCCATGTCCCCTTCTTCCAAGACCTTTCTCCTTGACCTGCTTTCCACTCCAAGTCCGACGGGCTTTGAACTGCGCGGCCAGCGCAAATGGGCGGCGTATGCGCGCCAGTTTGCTGACAGCCTTGACAGTGATGCCTATGGCACGGCCTGGGCCACGCTGGATGGGGCGGGGAAGAAGCCGAAGCGCATCATGTTTGAGGCTCATGCGGATGAGATCGGCTACATGGTGAAGTACATTTCCAAAGACGGTTTCATCAGTGTGGACCGTGTCGGCGGCAGTGATGTGGCCACCGCGCGCGGCCGCCGGGTGGACATTCTGGGCGACAAAGGAACGGTGCGCGGAATCATCGGCAACATCGCCATCCACATTCGTGAGAACCGCGATGACGAGAAAGCCCCGAAAGTGCACGAGCTGTGGATCGACATCGGCGCCACCAGTGCCGATGAAGTCGCAAAAGCGGGCATCCGCGTCGGCCATCCGGCAGTGTATTCAGACACCGTCGAGGAGCTTGGTGAGCATCGTTTGGTAGGCCGGGCACTGGACAATCGCATCGGCGGATTCATCATCGCAGAGGTCATCGCGCGGCTGAGCAGGGCGAAGAAGCGCGTGCCATCGACCGTCATCGCCGTGAACGCGGTGCAGGAGGAGATCGGCGGTCATGGCGCCAAGATGGCGGCGCACCGGCTGATGCCGGATGTGGCGATTGTGCTGGATGTGACGCACGCCACCGACACACCGAGTGTGGAGATGAAGAAGCATGGTGAAGTGAAGCTCAGCAGCGGCCCAAGCCTGACGCATGGCAGCGCGAATCATCCCGAAGTCGTGAAGCGCCTGATCGAGGTGGCGGAGAAAAAGAAAATCCCGATCCAGCACGAATCCTCCTCACGCTCCACCGGCACGGACACGGACGTGATTTTCACCCAGCAGTACGGCATCCCCAGCGCGCTGGTTTCCCTGCCGTTGCGCTACATGCACAGCGTGGTGGAGATGGCGGATTTACGGGATGTTGAGCAGGTCATCCAGCTCCTCGTCGCCTTTGCCGAAAGTGTGACCGAGAAGGACGAATTCAGGGTGCGTCTGTAGTCTTTCCGTATTCGGAGTTAGCATCTGGATCAGAGGTTATATGGATCCTAATGTGCAAAAGATGATACTCATGTTTTACTATCCTAAACATCTGCGCTCAGTTTGTTAGGGAATGGCTGCTCATGCTCAACACGCCTCCTTCGTCCAGACTCAGTGGAGCCTCGTGCGCCGTGCCGTGGATGAGCAGGCACCGGGTTCACGGGCGGCGTTGGAGAGTCTTTGCTCGAACTGTTGGTATCCTATCTATGCCTTCATCCGCCGCAGTGGGAAACCAGCGGCAGATGCCGAGGATATCTGCCAGGGATTCTTTGAGCGTGTGCTCAGAATGCGGCTCTTTGCCGTAGCCGATCCTGAGAAAGGCAGGCTGCGCACCTTTCTGCTTACCTGCCTGAAACGCTATATGGCGGATGAGCATGATCGTGCCCAGGCCGGTAAACGCGGTTCGGGTCGTGTGGTGGTTTTCAGTTCGCTCCGTGCCGAGGAGCTGTATCTGGCTGAGCCGGTGGATATCGCCACGCCGGACCGCCTATATCAGCGACGCTGGGTGCTGCAACTGATCGACACGGCCATGCATGAGGTGCAGGAGGCGTATGAGGCGGAGGGCAAAGCGTCCCTTTTCACTGCGCTCAGCCCTTTCCTCGGCTTCAGCCAGAGCAGCGAACCCAATTACCAGGAGTGTGCGGACCGCCTGGGCCTGAACCTGAATACCCTGAAGTCCCACATCCGCCGCCTGCGGGAGCGCTGGCGGAGGGAGGTGATGACGCAAGTCGCCGCCACCCTGGATGATCCCACGCCTCAGGAGATTAAGGATGAACTGCGTGAGCTGAAAGGCTGCGTTTGAGAGCGCAGCTGAAACAATGATCGACATCCGCCATGAAAAAACCGTATTTCACACTGCAACTCTCGCGCTTCATTTCCGAATACTCCAGGTGAACAGAACATCACGCCAATGACCGACTCGGACCCCACCACTTACTCACCCGGGCACAACGCCACACCAGGAGTGCCACCGGGCGAGCTGTTGGGACGGGCCTTGGAATCCAAACCCCTCACCGGTGATCCACATGCATGGCAGCCACCCAGCCCTGAGGCTCTGCAAGCTCAACTTCATGGTTACGAGGTGCAGCAATTCGTCGCACGAGGCGGCATGGGCGCGGTGTATCGCGGCGTGCAGACTTCTCTGGGCAGGCAGGTCGCCATCAAGATTCTGCCGCCGGAACTGCGTGATGCAGACCCCCACTATGCCGCACGCTTCAAGCAGGAGGCCCGGGCCATGGCCCAGCTCAATCACCCCGCCATTGTCTCCGTCTATGACTTCGGCGAGATGCCAGACGGCACCTTCTACTTCATCATGGAGTTCATTGATGGCACCGATGTGGGCCAGATGGTGGCGCAGCAGGGCCGCCTGGCCTCAGCCCATGCCATGGCCATCACCGCGCATGTTTGTGATGCGCTGCAATACGCCCACGAGCGCGGCATTGTGCATCGTGACATCAAGCCTGCGAACATCATGGTCGGCTTCGATGGCCGGGTGAAAGTCGCCGACTTCGGTCTCGCCAAATCCATCCGCCAAGTGGACACCGGCCTCACGCAGAGCGGCTTTGTCATGGGCACACCGCACTTTGTCGCGCCAGAGGCCATGATCATGGGTTTCAGCGTCGATCACCGTGCCGACATCTATGCCGTGGGTGTCATGCTTTACCAGATGCTCACCGGCAAAGTGCCCCAGGGCCTGTTTGAGATGCCCTCACTGCAAGTCCCCGGTCTCGACCCGCGCTACGACGCCATCGTGTCGAGCGCCATGCGTGAAAACCGTGACCAGCGCTACCAGCACATCATCGACATGCGCCGTGCGCTGGATGCCATCGTCACGCAGCCGGTGCAAAAGTCGGAAGTCGCCAGGCAAACGGTGCCAGCCACCGTCGCCGCCAAGCCTGTGCATCAACAGCGCCCGACAGGCCAGCCTAACCGCGCGCCGCAACGCAACGCTCCGCCGCCGAGAGTCAAAGAAAAATCTCGTTCTGGTATCTGGCTGCTCGCCGCTGCGGTGGTGCTGAGCCTCGGTGGCATCGCGTGGATGAAAATGGGAAACAATGGGCAGCCTTCCACGATTACGCCAGTTGCCAAGTCCACCGTGGCTGCGGCTGGTTCGTCCAAATCGAGTCAGATGGGTCCACTGGGCGACTTGGTTTTCCCGATTGCCCCGTTTCAGAATGCCACCATCCCCGAGGTGATTAAATACTTGCAGGTAAAAAGTCGTGATCTCGATCCCTCGAAGCAGGGAATCACGATCCTCGCCGATGAAGCGACTCGGAACACTCCGGCGAGCATCAGCATGGACTTTAAAGATGCCAAACTGGCTGATCTGATCGAGTGCTTCGCCCGTTTGGCCCGACTGGAGGTGAGCTATGCCGATAACGCGGTTCAGTTGAAAACCTCCTCTTTGGTGAAGCCGCCCTTCCCCATCGGAAAACCGACCGAGAAGCTCCAGAAGGTAGGTGACGCCATCCTCCCGATAATGCCCTTCAACAAGGCGACACTCGAGGCGGCATGCGAGTATGTCCGCGACAAAGGCAGAGATGTCTCAGGACAGCATGTCAATCTCTTGATCGACCCTGCTCTCATCCAGCAGAAACACGAGATCACTCTCGACGTCACGCAAGTTTCCATCTCCACCGCACTAGCCTACATCGCCGACCTTTGTGAAGCTGAGGTGGCCTACATTGGAGAGTCCTTTTATCTCCAGCCAGCATCGACCAAACCAGTGCAAGTCGATCCCTGGGCCGTCCAATCTTTTGGTGAAGCGGGCAAAATCATCCTCCCCACCATGAGCTTCCGAAACGCTACCATCCACCAAGCGGTGGAGTTCCTGGTGACCAAAAGCCGCGATCTAGATCCCCAGAAGAAAGGCGTGGATATCCTCTTGGATGAGGGGGCTGGCCGGTCCGCACGGAAGATCACCCTCGACTCTCAGAACATCTCTGTTGCTAACGCCGTTGCTCAAGTTGCAGTTGCGGCAGGTCTCGAACTTTATCGCGTAGGCGAAGCCGCACGTTTGAGGGCACCAGCGGCGGCCAAAACAACTCCTGTCCCTGCTCAATCTCCTGCCGGCACGATTTCGCCGTCAAACATCACCGAAGAAAAGCCTTTCACCAACAGCCTCGGCATGAAGTTCGTTCCCGTGCCTGGAACCAAGGTGCTGATGTGCATTCATGAAACGCGACGCAGTGACTACGAGGCATTCGCGGCGGAAAATCCAAACATCGGACGCGAGTGGAAAGACCCTGAGGCCATTCTGGCGCCGGAAATGAAGGGCGTGAAATTTAGCACGGCACCGGATCACCCCGTGGTGTATGTGAGCTCGCTGGATGCCGATGAGTACTGCAAGTGGCTAAGCAAGAAAGAAGGGCGCGCCTACCGTCTGCCCACATGGCAGGAGTGGAGCTGGGCGGTGGGGACCGGGCCACTTGAGCCGGAGGGGGAGAGCGTCGAGCAAATCAAGGCCAAGCTGGAGGGCGTTTATCCATGGGGGAAAGATTGGCCGCCGCACGCTGGAGCTGGAAACATCGCCGATGAAACAATGAAAACGGTCCTGCCAAAAATCGACACTGTAGCGGGCTATCGGGATGGCTTTGCTTCAACTGCACCAGTCATGCACTTTCTGCCGAACAATCTCGGCATTTACGACATGTGCGGCAACGTGACCGAGTGGCTTGGAGACTACACTTCGAAGCGCGACCAGCCAACGGTGTCCAAAGCTGTGCTCGAAAAACCAGGACGGCGCGGCCGCCTGTCGTGCATGCGCTGCGTATGACGGGTCGGCCAACTGGGTGCGCATCGGGGGTTGCGAGCCTCTTTCCCATGCGTTGTGCGAGCTGTGACACGTCCATA
>CANJVS010000042.1 GCA_947477755.1 Verrucomicrobiaceae bacterium
ATGTCTCAACTCTCCCCTGAACAACTCGCTCAAGTCGAACAATGGGCTGCCGATGGTGCCAATCTCAATCAGGTGCAGGACCGCTTGAAAACCGAGTTTGGCATCAGTCTAACCTACCTTGATGCACGTCTTCTCATGGTCGATGTCGGCGTGCGTCTTCAAGAAAAACCACGCGAACCCGAAAAAGTCACCGTCACGGCTGAGGCTCCACCCCCGGAAGATGAAAGCTTCGCCGACCCGACCGAATCTTCACCGGTCAGCAATGTCGTCCTTAGCGCCGATCAGGTCGCCATTCCCGGTGCTCTCATCAGCGGTAAAGTCACCTTCAGCGACGGACAAACCGCCACATGGTCCCTCAATCAAATGGGTCGTCTCGGTCTTACCGGTGCCCCACAAGGTTACCAGCCTCCAAGGGAGGACATTCCCAATTTCCAGCAGCAACTCGATCTGCTCATGCAAAAGGCCGGTCTCTAACCGATTGCGCCTTTTTTTTGGTCATATCAACTCGTGATAAGGGCCGTATCGGGTTCCCTATCCGAATGGGTCCAGTCGAGGTCTCCATTTTGGTGGACGCAGGGTGGAAAATCATTCGGGTAGTACACATGTCTCAAGCCACAGGCAACGCCGAGGCTGAGGTGGTGCTCGGCAATGGCTTCGTCGCTCAGCAGGCAACGCAGGCACATGTCGGTATGCTGCCATCTGCACTGCAGGTGACAGGGGTCTGAGGGAGAACGCCAAGACATACAAGGATCCTTTCCACGCGGTTTTGCTTTGAGGGACTTTGAGCCAATCTGAAAGGGTTTCTTCAGGATATCGTCAGAACTTTTCCAAGGAGGAATTCTGGGGGATTCTTTTGAATTGAACAGATCGTTTGTTATCACAAATCGCGATCGGGTGACAATCCTCAAATGAAGGAATAATGCCTGGCTTTTCAAAAGAGTTCGCAATTCTGCGAATATGCTTAGGAAAAATAGCATCTGGCACTCTGTGTTCCTGTCTTTCTTGAGTGCTATCCTTTGACTGCAAATGGACTTTGGGTGCGTATGTTCCGACGAATTTCACCATGCGACTCCTAGCCTTTCTCTGCCTGACCGCCGTATCCGCCTTTGCCCAGACAGAGGCCGATTTCCTGACAAACATTCGCCAGCTAACCTTTGAAGGCCGCAGGGCTGGCGAGGGTTATTTCAATGCGGATGGAACAAAAATGATCTTCCAGTCGGAGCGTGAGCCCGGGAACCCTTTTTATCAGATTTACCTGATGGATTTAGAGACCGGCGATCAGGAGCGCATCTCTCCGGGCATGGGCAAGACGACTTGCGCGTGGGTTCATCCCGACGGTAAGCGCGTGCTTTTTGCCAGCACTCACACGGATCCGAAGTCCAAGGACCTCCAAGCTGCTGAATACAAGGATCGCGAGACGAGCCGTGTGCGAAAGTATACATGGGATTACGATGAGAATTACGACATCTGGCAATACACGGTGGCTGACAAATCGCTCAAAAACCTGACCAACACCCGTGGTTACGATGCTGAGGGTGGTTGGTCACCGGACGGGAAAAAGCTGGTCTTTGCCAGCAATCGCTCTGCTTATGGCAGGGAACTCTCCAAAGAGGACGCCGAGAGGCTGAAAATCGACAAGCAGTATTTCATGGAGATCTACATCGCTGATGCCGATGGCTCGAACGTCAAGCAGCTCACCAACGTGCCCGGTTACGATGGTGGACCTTTTTTCAGTGCGGATGGTCAGCGCATCTGCTGGCGACGCTTCACTCCGAAGGGAGACGTGGCGGAGGTTTGGACAATGAACACGGACGGTAGCGACGCGCGCCCGGTAACAAAACTCGGTGCCATGAGTTGGGCTCCCTATTTCCATCCCAGCGGTGACTACCTGATCTTCACCACGAATCTGAATGGCTTTGCCAATTTTGAGCTATACATCGTCGACGCAGCCGGCAAGCACGATCCGGTGCGCGTGACTTCCACCGATGGTTTCGATGGTCTGCCTGTTTTTACCCCTGATGGCAGGAAGCTAGCCTGGACAAGCGGTCGTACGGCCAATGCGCAGAGTCAGATCTTCATGGCGGACTGGGATCATGATCATGCCCGGGCCGCGCTGGGATTGGAGCAGAAAACATCAAAGACAGAAAGCAAAAAGCCGACCCTGACTGCGCCTGATTTTGCACTAACCAAAGGTGAGATTACGCCAGCAGACATGCGTCAACATGTCACCTATCTGGCAAGTGATGAACTGGATGGCCGACTCACCGGCACACCAGGCGAGAAGTTGGCGACGCAGTATGTGGCGGATGTTTTCAAAGGCATCGGACTCGAAGCGTATGGGGACGAAGGATGGTTCGAACCTTTTGAGTTCACTGCTGGTGTGGCATTGGGAGGTGGCAATTCCCTTGCTCTGGAGGGGGCTAAGAAAATGGAGTTCACCGCGGACAAAGAGTGGCGCCCGCTCTCATTTTCCCAACTCGGCGAAGTGGCGACGAGCAGCATCGTTTTTGCCGGATATGGTATTGAAACCCCGGACGAGGCTACCGACAAAGATGGCAAGAAACTTGATCCATACAGCAGTTACGCGCATCTCGAGGTGAAGGATAAATGGGTGCTGGTGCTTCGCTATTTGCCCGAGGGCATTAATCAGGATCGGCGCAACGAACTGACACGCTATGCCAGCCTGCGTCACAAGGCGCTTGTGGCCAGGCAGAAAGGCGCGCGCGGATTGATCATCGTCAGTGGTCCAAGCAGCAAGGTGGTTGAGCAGCTTGTGCCGATGGCTTTCGATGCCTCGCTCGCCACTTCAGGAATCGCGGCGATCAGTGTGACTGATGCTGTGGCGGATGTGTTTTTGAAGAGCGCGGGCAGGACACTCAAGGAATTGCAGGAAAAACTGGATACGGGCGATCTTATGGGCGGCATCGAATGCACTGGGCTGAAGCTCAGCGCAAAGGTCGACATCAAACAGGAGAAAAAGACGGGGCGCAATGTGCTCGGCGTGCTGCCTGCTCGAGACAAGCCGGACCCGCATGTGGCTCCGCTCATCATTTGTGCGCATGTCGACCATCTTGGCAGCAAGGGCGGCAGCAGTTCGCGGGCAAAGGGGGATGAACTCAACCGCATTCATCATGGGGCTGATGACAATGCCAGCGGCGTCGCGGGTGTCATCGAGATCGCCCAGTGGTTGGCTGATCAGAAGAAGCAAGGCAGAGTCAAACTCACTCGCGATGTCATCTTCGCGGCTTGGTCAGGCGAGGAAATCGGATTGCTCGGCAGCAATCATTATGTCGAATCATTGGCTAAAATGTTCCGTGGCGACCCCAATGGAAAACTCACGGGCATGTTCGCCGCCTGCCTGAACATGGACATGATTGGGCGCTTCCAGAAAACCCTCGTTCTTCAAGGCGTGGGCTCCAGCACCTGGTGGCCAAAGGAGATTGAGAAACGCAATGCGCCTATTGGCCTGCCGATCACCACGCAGAATGATGCTCATCTGCCCACCGACAGCACGACTTTCTATCTTCGCGGCATTCCCACGCTGAACGCCTTCACCGGCAGTCATGCCGACTATCACATGCCGAGTGACACCGCAGAAAAGATTGACTACGACAATGCGGCCAAGATCGCCAAACTCATGGGACTTTTAGCCCGCGGAATCGCCACCGCCGATTCAAACCCTGAATATGTGGCGATGGAGGCTCCGAAAAATCAGAACACCCGCGGTGGAATGCGCGCTTATCTCGGCACCATTCCCGACTATGCGCAGGGCGATATCAAGGGGGTCAAACTCAGTGGTGTTTCACCCATTGGCCCGGCTGGGAAAGCCGGTGTCAAAGGCGGCGACATCATCGTCAAACTCGCAGGCAAAGATGTGCTGAACATTTATGATTACACATCACTGTTGGGCGAACTGAAAATCGGCAAAGAGACCACCATCACGGTGTTGCGTGAAAGCAAACCTATAGAGTTCAAGATCACGCCTGGTTCGCGAGAGTGAGCGGCATCAGGAACCCCCAGACGATTGAGGATTCAAGTCATAGCTAAGGGCGAAGGGTGCCCTTGTGGCCTTGTCCGTTTTCTTCATCTAGGGCCAGGTTTGCGATCACTGCTTTTTTCCGTGGCTTTCTTCTTTTTAACATAGTCCGGCCACTCGATCTTTTTCCCTTCGCTGCCGGTGAACTGCCAGGCTGGCCAATTCGGTGATTCGGCGCGCACTTCGTGGTATTTGGCTTCCAGCAGTGCTTTCATTTCGGCGAGCTTTCCAGGTTCGCTGGCGGCGATGTCGTTTTTTTCACCAATGTCGGAATCTAGATGATAGAGCCTGTAGCCGGTGAGTTCGGCCTCTTTGAAATCACGCATGCTTTGCTCGGTGATGCTGCTGCCTCGCTCGGAGGGAGGCCTGTCGAGCGTTGCGAGGATTTTCCAGGGCCCGATGCGCATGGCTACCTTCGGGCCATTGAAGGCACGGTTGAAATGCCAGTAGAGTGGCGTTTTGCGTTCGACGGGTTTGCCGTCAAGGATGGGGAGCCAGTTTGCGCCGTCGATGGCGCGATCTCCGGGTTGTTGGAGGCCGGCAACAGCGCAGACCGTGGGTAGAAAATCGACGCCTGAGACGGGTTCATCACTGGTGGTTCCAGGTTTGGTTTTACCCGGCCAGCGCAATATTCCTGGCACGCGAATGCCGCCTTCCCAAAGCGAGCCCTTCTTGTCCCGGAGTGGCCCGGCTGAACCATAGGGATGCTGTGCGGTGATGGCTGGCCCGTTGTCGCTGGTAAAAAGCACTAGCGTGTTTTCACGAGCACCACAGGCGTCGAGTGCATTCATCACCCGGCCAAAGGCATCATCCATCTGAGTGATGTTGCCGTGATGCGCGGAGTAAGCCGGGTCCTCGTGCGGATAGAGTGCGGTGTATCTGGCGTCTGAGGCGATGGGCTCATGTGGCTCATGAAAGCACACATAGAGGAAGAAGGGTTTTGACTTCTCACGAGCGGCAAGCCAGCGCTGCGCCTCATCAGCCACAAGGTGTGCGGCATAGCCGGCCAATTTGCCGACAGCGGTGCCGTTGCGGACGAAGTTGTCGGGGTTGTGATGGTTCGGGTAGGCGTTGTTTTGCGTGGAAAACCAGTGATCAAAACCGTGATCGACGGGTTGTGGTTGAGTGGGCTTGTTGAATTCTCCGTTCATATGCCATTTGCCTGTGTGGCAGGTGGCGTAGCCTGATTGTTTCAAGAGGGTGGCGACGGTTATCTCGCTGCGGCGAACGTGAACCGGCGAGTCCTCGGGTATCCAGTCACAGACGCCGACGCGCGTGGGCGTTCGACCCGTCATGAGTGCGGTGCGTGAGGGCGAACAGTTTGCATGGCCCGCGTAGCAGGAGGTCAGGCGCAGTCCTTCGCTGGCGAAGCGGTCAAGGTGTGGTGTGTGCACGTTTTTTGCACCAAAACACGCGAGGTCGCCGTAGCCAAGATCATCCGCGACAACGAGCACGATATTGGGACGTTCCGCTGCCGTGATCTGGCTGATGACCAGCGTGAAGACAAAGGCTGAAAAAAAGCGCATGCGAAGATGAACGCAGTGCTGCGTGGAATCGTTCATGCGGCCATTCGAAGTGGGCGTACTGCCGGGATTCAGTCTTTGGAGATTGCTGAACATTAGCCGAGTCTGTAAATAGTTGGCCAAGCTCACCCGAAGGCTTGGTTTTTTTGATTTTAGAGTTCAGCCTTTCATCGTTCATCATGAGTTACCTGACTGATCCCATACGCAGAGTTGAATTGCGCGCTCTATATCGAGACACCCTGTTGAAGGACGTGATGCCATTCTGGTTGAGGCATGGAATGGACAGGGAGTGTGACGGGATCATGACCATTCTTGATCGGGATGGCAGCGTGCTCGACACGGACAAGAGCCTCTGGTTTCAGGGGCGTGCAGGATGGATGTTTGCGACGCTTTTCAATACAATGGGAAGGTCGCCTGAATATTATGAAGCAGCCGGCTCTTGCATCGATTTTCTGGACAAGCATGGCTATGCCACGGATGGAAAACTCTTCTTCACAGTGACCCGCGAGGGGCGCCCGTTGCGGATGCGGCGATACGTGTACAGTGAAGCTTTTGCCAGCATCGCACATGCGGCGTATGCAAAGGCTTCAGGCGATGAACGCTATCGTTCCGCAGCCCTGCAGGATTTTTCCAGTTACCTGAGGCACTCGTTTGAACCGGGTGTGATGACGCCGAAAGTCAATACGGACACTCGGCCGATGATTGGCATTGGATCATTGATGATTGGCATCGTTACCGCGCAGGAATTGCGTGCAAACCTGGGCCATGTGGAGGTGGCCGGACGCAGTGCCACAGAGTGGATTGACCGGTTCATTTTCGACATCGAACGGCTGTTCTTTAAGCCTGAACTGGAGGTGCTGATGGAAACGGTGGCACCCGATGGTTGTCTGATTGATCATCATGAGGGGCGAATGCTCAATCCCGGGCATGCCATCGAATGCGCCTGGTTCATTCTCCATGAGGGCCGTCTGCGCGGCGAATCGAGTTACATCCGGTTAGGCCTGCGCATTCTTGACTGCATGTGGCAGCGCGGATGGGACAGGGAACATGGTGGCCTGTTTTACTTCCGTGATGTGCAGGACAAGCCGGTGCTGGAGTATTGGCAGGATATGAAGTTCTGGTGGCCGCATTGTGAGGCGATCATTGCCACCGCGCTGGCGTATGAGGTGAGCGGTGATGAACGGTACAGCGAGATGCACGCCGCGGTGCACGACTGGAGTTTTAAACACTTTCCAGATGCAGAACATGGTGAGTGGTACGGCTGGCTGCACCGGGATGGCGGCGTGTCACAGCCAGCGAAGGGTAGCCTTTTTAAAGGCCCGTTTCACCTGCCGCGGATGCTCTGGTATCTGGATCACCTGCTCGCCTGAAAATCACTCCAACGGCAGATTGGCGAGATGGTCGCAGCGCTCTTTGCGAAGGGCGATGGCACGAATGACAAAGGTGAAAAAGACCAGTGCCGTGACGCCGAAGGCAACGTAGGGCACCCAATCGAGCCAGGATTCATAGATGACTTGCTTGAACATGATCGGATAGGGAATTGGGGTTACTTATCAATGCTGCGGTTCTTGTCAGGATTGCCCGGACCAGGAATGAGCTTGGGCGTTCCCGGGTCGTTTTTGAGCTTGGCCTCAACTTCGAGCGTGTCGAATTTACCTAGTTTTTGAAGGTAGGCGATGATGGCGACAATCTTGGTGTCTGGGGAGGCGGCGAGGTTGTCGTTTTTGAGCTGGGTGACGATTTCGATGCCCTGCTTGATGGCGTTCTCCTTGATTTCGACATCGGTCATGATGGGATAAGGCACGCCAAGTTTCACCATGGTGGCGATTTTTGCAGGCAGGGTCTTCTGATCAAACTTCTCGGTGAAGAGATGAGGATAGGAAGGCATGTTTGAACCGATGGAGGTGCTGCGCGGATCCTTCATGTGATTGAAGTGCCAGCTGTGTGGATACTTCCCGCCTTCACGCGCAAGATCAGGACCGGTGCGCTTCGAACCCCATTGGAAAGGGTGATCGTAGATGCTCTCACCCATGCGGCTGTACTCACCATAGCGGAGGACGTCAGGCAGCATGGTGCGGATCATCTGACTGTGGCAGTTGTAGCAGCCTTCGCTGACGTAGATGTCGCGACCGGTGAGTTCCAGCGGTGTGTAGATCTGCTGGATGCGGTCCTCCATGTTTTTGGCGCGGTTCACCATGACGGTGGGAATGATCTGGATCAAACCACCGAGTGCGACCGCGACAAACGTGAGCAGGGTGAAGGGCAGCCAGTTTTCCAGCAGACGCTCATACCATGCCGACCAGGTCTGGTGCGAGGAGATGAATTTTTTGACCGCAATCGAGGCGAAGATGAGCGCGCAAATCAGTGCGGCGATGTCGGCGCCCTTCGGCAGGAAAAGCCAGCCGAGAAGGAGGAAGAGACCACCGAAGAAGTAGGTGACTGGATCCGCCAGAAAGGTGGTCTTCAAGCCCATGTTGTCGATGCTTCCGCGCTGGATGACAGCCACTTCACGGGTTTCATTGACTGCCTTGCCGCTGCGTGCAGTGAGCACGAGGTTCACCAGCATGAGACCCATGCCCACGAGATACATGACACCGCCGATGATGCGGAAGGCCATCATGGGGCGAATGGCAGTGAGCGTTTCGATGAAATTCGGATAGGTCAGTGCGGTGCCCGCGGCATTGGTCGAGTTCAGCATGAGGCCCTGCATGATGCCTGAAACCCACATGGCGGCCACGTAGAGGAGGATGCCAAAGAGGCAGATCCAGAAGTGAAAATTGGCCATCGGCACCGAGTAGAGTTTGGTGCCGTAGAGACGCGGGGTGAGCCAGTAGAAGAGGCCTGCTGCCATGAGTCCATTCCAGCCGAGCGCGCCGCTGTGGACATGGCCGATCGTCCAGTCTGAATAGTGGGAGAGCGCATTCACCGCACGGATGGAGAGCAGTGGTCCCTCAAAAGTGCACATGCCGTAGAAGGTCACGGCTGCGATGAAGAATTTCACCACGGGATCGGTGCGCAGTTTGTCCCAGGCACCGCGCAGGGTGAGCAGGCCATTCAACATGCCACCCCAGCTAGGAGCCCAGAGCATCAGGCTGAAGAACATGCCCAGCATTTGCAGCCACTTTGGCAGCGCTGTGTTCAAAAGATGATGGGGGCCGGCCCAGATGTAGATGAAGACCAGCGACCAGAAATGAACGATGGACAGGCGGTAGGAGTAAACGGGCCGTCCGACCGCCTTGGGCAGGAAGTAATACATGATGCCGAGAATGGGCGTCGTGAGGAAGAAGGCCACGGCGTTGTGACCATACCACCACTGAATGAGCGCGTTCTGCACGCCGGCAAACACGGTGTAGCTGTGGGTCCAGCTTGTGGGGATGGAGATGTGATTGACGATGTAGAGCAGTGCGATCGTGATGACCGTGGAGATGTAGAACCAGAGGGCGACGTAGAGTGAGGGCTCATTGCGTCTGGCCAGCGTCCAGAAAAAATTCACTGCGAAAACCACCCAGATCAGAGCGACGGCGATATTGATGGGCCAGATCAGCTCCGCGTATTCCTGCCCGCGAGTCAGGCCCAGCGGCAGTGTGACTGCGGCGCTGACGATGATGCATTGCCAGCCCCAGAAGTGAATGCTGGAAAGCAGATCCGACGCCATGCGCACCTTGCACAGCCGTTGGGTCGAGTAATAGACGCCGGCGAACATCATGTTCCCCACAAAGGCGAAGATGACGGCATTGGTATGCAGCGGACGCAGTCGGCCATAGGACAGCCAGGAGGTCAGATTGAGCTGATGAAAATTGAGCTGCGAGGCAATAATGACACCGACGAGCATCCCGACGATGCCCCAGATAATGGAAGCCCACATAAATTGTCGGACGACCTTGTCATTGAACTCAATAGTTTGCTTGCTGGTGGTAGTGGTCATGTGTGGGGAAAGTGGTTCAATTCTCCTGGTTCAGCGGTGAGGCAGCGCCTTCGATATCCAATGGCAGGAGTGAAATTTGCTCCATGGAGCGGCGTTGGCGCTGGCTGCGCTCAGCAAAAAAGAGAACGGCAAAGAGCACCGCGAAGGCGAGGCTCATGAAGATGGTAACGGCAAAAACTTCCATGTCCGGCGAAAGAAGCGCAGTGGCTGATAGGCCGCTCTGCGCGACTTGCTTTAGGGTGTACCGATCTTGTGGAGATGCGCAATGAAGCTTTGCTTATTCGCGGGCGGATTACGGGGCTTTTACGGGTTTGTAGGCAGCGGCCAAGTCCACCTTGAAATGCCAGTTCACCGCCTCCTCCTGCTGCTCGGCGCTGCGTTTGAAGATGACGGTCACGGCGCAGTCCTCACGGCGCAGCTTGTAGGGTAGCTGATAACTCACGGTCATGGTGGCCGGGTCATACTGGGCTGGAACGATGCCGAGCCCGCCGATCCTCATTTTCACGCTGTCGGCGATGATTTCATTGAGGCCTTTTAGATTCGCCTGAATGAGAGGCATGCGCTCGGTGATCAGTTTTTCAGGAGGCGGGGTGAGCTCCACAAGCAGCTTGCCCTGCTCATCCTTGGCGTCAGTCACCAGGAGGCGGCTGGAGGCAATGTCACTGTGCCCGCGGAAGCTGGTGGCAAGTTTGAAGTTAGTATCAGTTTCACCGTGGATGATGTAACGGCCCATCTTGCCCAGTGGAGTGTCCCAGGTGACTTTTTGATTGTTCACGGTGACCAGTGTTTCATAGCCGACCTGCAGCGCCATCTCGCTGGTGCTTTCATCAAAGATCCCAAAGGGGTAGGCAAATGAGGTGCAAGTGATGCCAAGGTTTTTTTCCAAATACTCCTTCGAATCTTTAAGCTCGCCCAGAACCCAAAGCTGATGCTCCTCCTCCTTCCGGCCTTTTTTCAAACGCAGACTTTCATGCGAGACGCTGTGGCTGCCGATTTCACAGCCATTCTTCATCATCTCCCTGATCTGGTCCCAGCTAAGTGAGCGCCCGCCGATGTTCACATACTTTTTGTAAAGATAGGCGGTGAAGGGAAAGCCAAACTCTTTCAGAACCGGGTAGGCATGGGTGTAGACGCCCTCCCATCCGTCATCCATCGTGATGACGATGCTTTCCTCAGGGATGTTTTTTTGTCCCTTCCGCCATGCCAGCACATCGCTCAATGGAATGACTGGAATGCCGGAATCTTTGATGGCCTGCATTTGTTCGCGAAATTTGGTCGCAGCGATGATCATCGGGCTGCCGCCACGTTCACGGAAGTCGTGATATCCGAGAATGGCGACGACGGCGGACTTGTTCAGTTCAAAGGCAGTGGCTTTGGGGAGTTCCTCTATTTTGGTCGCCTCAAAGAGTGCACTGCTGAGCACACGGGTCTCCAGCGCCTGCTGTTCCGGCGTCACGGCAGCTTCAGCGGGCTTGGATTCAGCCGGTGACGGCGAGTTTGCGGAGATGCCTGCCGCACGTGCCAGGCGCTCCAGTTTGGCCTCGATGCGTTTGCAGGAGTTGGCCATGCAAAGGAGCATTGCTAAAAGACAGATTGGGAGGCGCCACATCGGCGAATCCTAAGCGAAGCCGCTGGTTTTGGCAACCTGTGCACAACGTCTTGCAAAACGGTGATCATTGCGCACTCTGGGACGTGCTTAGAACCCTCCTCAAATCCAAGATCCACCGCGCCACCGTCACCGATTCCAACGTGCAATACGAAGGAAGCATCACGATCCCGACTGACCTGATGGAAGCCTGCGACCTATGGGAGGGAGAGCGGGTGCTCGTCACATCCATCACCAGTGGCAACCGACTTGAGACCTATGTGATCACCGCCCCGGCAGGCTCCGGTCAGATCGTCATCAATGGGGCAGCGGCGCACCGCATCGGCAAAGGTGAAATGGTTACCATCATGGCCTTTGGTCAGAGTCAGGTGCCGATCAAGCCAAAGAGGCTGCTCATGAATGAGCGCAATGAGATCGTGAACACCTCCGTGCTTTAGGCTATTTCAGCGTCAGGTTTTCCATCAGAACCTGAAGTTGATTGTGGGTGCGGGAGACCATGCTCTGGGTAGGCGGCCCGGATTCCCGGTCACTCCAGACTTTCTCCAGTTCGGTGAGCACCAGGATGACCGGCTGAAGGAGTTGGGAATGGCGGGTTAAGTCGCTCAGTGTTGCAAAATCATGCCGCAACTCGGCAAGCAGGGCGGGGGAGCCGATGCAGAGCGGGCGTTTGTCCACGTCCGGCGTCTCCACCACCAGTTTTGAAACGATTTCAAGAGAGCGCATCCAAGCTCCGATATCCACCAGAACGGCCAGATCTTCATCCCGCTGTTCGCGAAGCAGGCGAATCAGTTCCTGATGTCCGTCCACGATCTCCTGACGCATTTCCTTCCATTGATCCGCCTCAGCCATTTTTGCCTGGGCCATGAGTCGCGGAGTCATTTTTTCACCCACCCCCAGCATCCGGCAGTAGGTCATGATGTCCTGAATGTTGTTCCGGAATCGTTGTGAATCCGCCGCTTCCCAGATCAAAAACGTTTCGCCGATCAAACTGCCGATGGTGAAGGCGGCCTTCGTTCGATCAGGTGTCGGCGCGGGCGGTTGTGGCCGGTATAGCTGGCGCCAGCGCGCTTTCGTGTGTTTCCCGGCCATTTCCAGGAAGTCCGCTGGCGTCTGATCCCCGGTCCAAAAGACCGCACGGGTTACAAATTCTCCCGCGCTCGCTGAAATGGAATTCTGTCCCGCCTGATCCAGTGTTTGTGCCTGGACTGACTCAGCCAGTCCCAGAGCGGCGCCTATTGCAAGCGCCGCGCTCAGGAAGAGCTGGTTCGGGGAGGTGATCACGGTGGGAGAGTGGTGGACAGCCTTCAGATGGCGCAAGCGGCAGGAGTGTTCAAGAACGACCTCATGC
>CANJVS010000043.1 GCA_947477755.1 Verrucomicrobiaceae bacterium
CTGCACACGAGCCTCCGCCTGAGCCTGACTCCGGGCATCCAACAAGGGCGCCAGACCCGGCTCAATCACAGTCAGCACGGTCTCATTCGCCTTCACCGGGTCACCCGCTTTCAAAGCCACCCGACGCATATTTCCCGACACCGGAGCGGCCACCACGTAGCGATTCCTGATCCGAGTCTTACCCTCTTCCAGCACACTCACCGTCAGCGGTCCGCGCGTCACCGCAGCCGTCTCCACCGGGATCGGCTTCGCTTTCAGCCCATAGATCACCAAGCCAATCAGGCCGATGGAAAAGCCCCAAAGCAGCAACTTCCGCAACAGCCCGCGTTTGGCCGTCTTCTTTTTCACCTCCCAAGGCGGGTTTGCTGCGCTGTCCATGATGACGCTCACTTAGCGCCTGAACGCGCGCATCTCAACCTCAGACCCGTGAGAGGCTGTTTCAGGAACTCAAATTGCCAACCCGATTGAATGAACCATCAAAAGCTAAATCGGGCTCATGACTGGCTTTCCCTGATCCGCAGCGCCACGGCCGCATTGTGACCGCCCATGCCTGAGGCGATTTTCAGAATCTCATCACCAGGGCAGAGGTGGATGACATCAGGAAGCACGCCGGCAAGCCCGCACAGGTTTCCAGGAAGATCGGGCAAGGCCGCCGCGATCAGGGCAATGTCGAGCAAACCGCAGGCCCCAAGAGTATGACCGGTGAAGGGCTTCAATAGCAGAAGAGGCGGCAGTTCACCAAAGGCGCGGCGCATTGCCCTCATCTCTGATTGAGCGTGATTCAATGTGCCAGTGGCATGAGGGCAAAGCAGAGCAGGACGGGCGAAAGTGCCGAGCAATTCCGCCAACGGTGCACCATCCTCAGGAATCATGAGTGAGTCATAGGCATCGCTATTCGCAGCATAGCGGGTCATTTCAGCCAGGCCGCTGTCCGCAAGCTCCAAAGTCAGCGCCACGCCAGCCTCACCGAGGTGCAAGCCCGTGGTGGCGGGCGAGAACGGATCATTGACGCCATTCGTCGAAAGCAAGTGCGTATCCCGAAAGGAGCGAATCAGCTCGGGCACAAGCGGCAGATCCACAGCAATGACAAGAGCGCGCTTTGTCAACCCGGCACGCAGGGCCATCCAGGCCATGCCCAGAGCATCCAAACCCGACGAACAACCGCTGGAAAGCATCTGCCACGGCCCGCGAATGCCAAGCTCAATGCTCACGGCGGCGGCGATCTCACTATGGATCGTGTTGCTGGCGCTGAAGCGCCGCACAGGTCGGCGCATTTGGTTATGCCCGAGAAGTTCAGCCGCATTCCCCCGGCTGCTGGCGGCGAAGAGCCATGCGCCCCTGGTTTGATCCGCGTCCCAGCCAGCCTTTGCCACCGCCTGCCGCGCCACATGCAGCGCCAGGTTCGACGCCGCGCCGTAGCGCCGCCCTTTCATCAAGGAGCGATCGGCAATCCGGCCTGAGAGCACTCCATTTTCCGACGTCAGCCCGGACTGACCGGCACGCCAGGATTCCAGACATTCAGGAAGGGAGGAACCCAGCGCGCAGGCGGCTTCACCAGCCGTGATCATCGTTGTCATTGGAAACCTCCCCGGGCTGCGTATTCCCCAGGTTGCAGGAGGTCGCCATCATTTGGCGGCACCAACCCTTCAACAGCCTGAGTAACCAAAAAAACGGCAAAAACAGCCTGATGCATTTTCAACATGCGGCCTCCGCATGATCTGCTGCGGAGCCGGAAGCCCGCGATCCCTGACGGTGACGCTATCACAGGTCAAAAATCTTCCCTGGATTGAGCAGTCCCTGAGGATCAAGGGCGCGCTTGATGCTGCGCATCAATTCGTAGCTGGCCTCACCCAGCTGGCGTTTGACAAAGGCCTTTTTTGCCAAACCAACTCCGTGTTCACCGGTGACGGTTCCACCAAGGCGGATGGTCTCGTTGACGATGTCTTCCAGAGCCTCTTCGACGCGGTGCATCTCCTCATGATCGCGCTCATCCGTGAGGAAGGTCGGATGCAGATTGCCATCACCAAGATGGCCGAAGGTGCCGACTTGCAGGTGGTGTTTGTCTGCCACCTGGCGGATGAATTTAACCATGTGAGCCAGTTCCGTGCGCGGCACGGTCACGTCTTCGAGAATGGTGGTTGGCCGCATCCTGGCGAGCGCAGAGAAGGCGCTGCGGCGGGCGGTGGCGAGTCGCGCAGCCTCGGCGTCATCAGCGGCAGCACGCACTTCGCGAGCACCGTTTTGACGAGCCAGCTCCATCATCAGCGCCGACTCCTCCTCGACCACGACCGGATGCCCATCCGTCTCCATCAGCACGACGGCTTCGACATCCGTCGGCAGACCGATTCTGGCAAAATCCTCAACGCAGCGCACGGTCACGCGATCCAGAAACTCCAGGGTGCAGGGTATGATCTTCGCGGCGATGATCGCGCTGATGGTCTCGGCTGCGGCTTCGATGGAATCATAGAGTGCGAGCATGGTCTTTCGCGCCTTGGGTTTCGGCACCAGTTTCAAGGTGACTTCCGTGATGATGCCGAGAGTTCCTTCGCTGCCGATAAAGACGTCCTTCATCGAGTAACCCGCCACGTCTTTGACGCATTTGTTGCCCAGTGTTGTCAGCGTGCCATCAGGCAGAACGACGGTGAGACCCATCACGTAATCGCGCGTCACGCCATACTTCAGTCCGCGCAGACCACCACTGTTCTCGGCCACGTTGCCACCGATGGTGCTGATTTTCATGCTGCCGGGATCAGGCGGGTAAAACAGGCCCACCTTGCCAGCCGCGTCATCGATCTCCTTGGTGATCACACCGCACTGGGCGCGCAATGTCAGATTCTTTTCATCGACCTCGATGATCGCATCCATCTGCGTCAGACAGATGACCAGACAACCGGAGACCGGCACACTGCCACCGCTCAGGCCTGTGCCCGAGCCGCGAGTCACCACGGGAATCTCAGACAGGCGCGCCAGTTTCACACAAGCCGCCACTTCATGAGAAGTATGAGGAAACACGACGGCGCCGGGTTTCACCTTCAACGCCGCGGTACCATCAAAGCTGTAGGGCAGGATGTCCTCTGCTGCGGTCAAAACACGGTCCACGGATAGCGCCGATTGGAGCGCTGATATAAAGCTGGGGGTCACTGAATTCACGCCGCCGAGTTTGGACGGGGAAAGCCCTGTGCCAAGCAGGTTCTATGCAGATGTTCTCTCTTTGACGATCATGTCCGCAATCTTCTCGGCGGCGTTGCGCACGGCAAGTTTGTTGGCGGCACGCTTCATGGCTTCCGATTTTTTGGGATTGGTGAGGATGCCGCTGACTTCGGAGGCGAGGATGTCCGCGTTGAGTTCTTTTTCAGGCAGCATCCTGGCCGCTCCAGCGGCATCGAAGATTTCAGCATTGCGCGTCTGGTGATCCTCCGCCGCGAAGGGATACGGCACCAGCAGGCTGGGCACGCCAAAATAGGCCAGTTCAGCCATGGACGAGGCGCCACTGCGGGCGATGGCAAGGTCCGCCACACGATAGGCGAGGTCCATGCGGTGACAAAAGGCGGCGACGTGTTGGGGCAGCAAGGGATGCTTGGCGTACACGTCACGCACTTCCTCATAGTCGGTGGGACCGGCGATGTGCAGAACTTGGATGCCCATTTTTTCAAATTGTTCCAAGGCCATGCCGACAACGCGATTGACGCCCCGGGCTCCCTGGCTTCCGCCCATGATGAGGAGGGTTTTCTTGGTCTTGTCGAGCTTGAAGAACTGATGCGGATCCTCTTTCCCCGAGAGACGCATGACGCTGCGGACGGGCGTGCCGACGACGCGCACGTCTTCATTCTTCTGGAAATGCGCTTTGCACGCCTCCAAACCGCACAGCACGATATCACTGTAGCGCGCATTGAGTCTGTTAGCCTTGCCTGGGATGGCATTGCTTTCGTGGATCAGCGTGCGGCACTGCTCCTTCCGCCCGGCATAAAGCGGAGCAAAGGAGGTGAATCCGCCCATTCCGAGCACGACGCTCACCTCGTGCTCGCGGATGATTTTTCGACACTGCTGCATCCCTTTCCACAGGCCGGTAAGAAAACCGATCATTTTCGGCGACCAGGGCCGTGG
The DNA here is from genome assembly GCA_947477755.1 of Verrucomicrobiaceae bacterium. Taxonomy (GTDB): domain Bacteria; phylum Verrucomicrobiota; class Verrucomicrobiia; order Verrucomicrobiales; family Verrucomicrobiaceae; genus Prosthecobacter. The sequence goes on from CANJVS010000043.1 coordinate 4,105, forward strand.
CATGGCCAGGAAAGGCATTTTTTCAAAGCGCAGATCCTTATGTCCTGAGGCGGCGATGGCATCGATCTTCTTCTCACTGATGAGGATGGTGACGTCATGTCCGCGCGCAGTGAGGACCTCACCGACGGCGATACCGGGGAACAAGTGGCCACCGGTGCCACCGCAGGCGATGAGCACATGGATGGACTTTTTGGAAGAAGGTTTCACGGAGAGTTAAAGCTGGGGGGTCCATCGACGCTTTTTGCGAATCATGGTTAGGGGGTCCCAATTCTGATGGACGCCCTGACGGTGAATATTGACCAGGATGCCCACCGCCAGCATGGCGGCCAGCAGGCTGGATCCCCCGTAGGAGACGAAGGGAAGAGGGAGTCCCTTGTTGGGAAGCAAGGCCGTGGTCACGCCCATGTTTAGAAGTGCTTCCAAGGAGAGTAGAAAGGTCAGGCCGAACCCGAGCAACTTGCCAAAACGGTTCGGCGCGTAGGAACTGATGCACATGCCAGCAAAGAGCAGAACGACAAAAGCGGCAATGGTGCCAAGCACGCCCCACAGTCCGAGTTCTTCACCAATCATGGGAAAAATGAAATCGGTGTGTGCCTCAGGCAGGTAAGAGAGTTTCATGCGCCCTTCACCAAGCCCTCGGCCTTCCAATCCGCCGGAACCAAAGGCAAGCCAGGAGACCCACTGCTGCAGACCGATGCCGTCTTTGTATTTTTCCAGATTAGAGATTGCCATGACACGCTCAAAACGGTTTGGCGCAAACGTGATGCCAACCAAGAGCGCGGCAATGCCGGAACCGCCGATGAGGCCAAGATAAATAAATCGTGTACCTGCCACAAACATGATGCCAACCCCGGCCGCAATCGCCACGGAGGCATTGCCAAGATCGACTTCACCACCGATGAGGGCGACGATGCCGCCAAGGATGAGTCCGGGCAGGAGAAGCCCGTGTTTGATCGTGCGTTCCAGTTTTTCATGCTGCGCAAACCAGGCCGCCATGGCGATGATGAGCGCGATTTTAGCGAACTCGGAAGGCTGCACACGCATCGATCCAAACCCGATCCAGCGCGACGCACCATTCACGCGCGAGGCAATGAGCGGTTTGTAACCAAGCATCTGCGCCAAGTGCCATTCGTAGCACAGCAGCAGTGAAAAAACCGCAGCACCGAGCAAATACCAGCGCCAGCGGAACCAGCGATTGTAGTCCATCAGCGCCGTGGCGATGCAGGCGACAAGGGAAACTCCGAGCCACACAATCTGCTTCCAGACAGTCACATACTCCTCACCCCCGCCTTCACGCGTAAAAAAGCTCGTGCTTGCCAGCATGGTGATGCCGAGGCTGATGAGCAGAGCCACCACCAAAAGGAGAAAGAGGACGGAGCGTCTAGCCATGGTCAGTTGATGGGCACAACGAGCATTCAACGGTCAACGTCGAACAACGGAGTCGGTGGATTGGCGGTTCGCAGTTCAAATATTCAAATGGGCGTTCAACATTCGATGCCGGGCCGCCGGTCAAGGTTTCGATGGAATGACGAGCTTGGCTCCGACGCGTAAAGTTTCAGCTTTGATGTTCTTGTTCGCTGCCTGAAGCGTCTTCAAGGAGATGCCGTTGCGGATGGCGATGCCGTAGAGGGTGTCGTTAGGCTTCACCATGTACACTTTGGAACCCACAGGCTCCGCCAGGTCTTTTCCGGCAGGAGGGGAGTCGGCCATTTTTTTGAAACCAGGCAATGAGTCACGACTCACGGCGATTGCTTTTGGCACGGCGACCTCGGCTTTAGATTCGTTTCTTGGCTCCGCCTTGGGCCCGCCCCTTGGCTCACCCCGTGGTTCGGCCTTTGCCTCGACTTTCGGCAGAGCGACAGCCACGGAAGACACCTTTTTGAGTGGAGCGGCAGGTGGCGCTTCTTCGATTATCAACGGCATTTCCTTTTTCACCACAGCCACGGCGGGAATACCCACAGCTTCCTTGGTCAGGCTTGGAGGAGGGGTGTTCTGGATCGTTGGCACAACAATCACCGGGCTGACACCGGGCGTTGCAGCCAGATCATTTTCAATGGTGGGCTTGAAGGAGAAGGTTTGCTCACCGGGAGCGGTCAGGGAGATGGAGGATTCTGAGCCGGAGATGCTAACAACGGCTGGTGCTGATACGGGTGATTTCACCGGTGCTTTTGCGGGCGCTTCCACTGGTGTCGAAACCGGCATTGGCGCTGATCTGGACAATTCACCGCCAGCATCCGCCACACTGACGCCCACCGCCTTGACAACGGGCTGCTTGGGATAGCGGATGATGGAGTTCGCTTCGAGCTGGGTGCCCTTGTCGAGCATGTTCATTCGAATCAGCACTTCCTCGGTCACACCAAGCTTTCTTGCCACGCTTGAGATCGAATCGCCTGAGCGCCACTCATAGGTCGAGCAGTCTTCAATGGGGATCTGTGACCGGAGGGCGACGGAGTTCACAGCAGGCTTGGGCATGGTGCTGGAACTGACAGAAGGGGCGATGCTGTTTTCGATCGAAGCGGGCAGCGGTTCATCGCCATTAAACCAATCGTAAATCACAATACCGCCGATGCCGACAACATGGATCAACAGCAAAAACACAAAGGTGCGCGCCATGTTTGTGTTTGGTTCATGCTGGTTCCAAACGGCTTCCACGTTGACCATGGCAACCCGGTGCTTGTGCTTCTCCGCCCCAGGGATGTTGAGGAGCAGCTTGTCATTCGATTTTTTGCTCATGGTGGTGGTCGTGCTGACGGTTGCAATGTGATTTATGAGAGGGCGTTCACCGCCGCTCGGAAAACTTCCCCGCGTTGGCCATAACCGGTATACATGTCAAAGGATGAGGTGCCAGGACTGAGGATGATACTATCCCCGGACTCCGACAACTCAAATGCTATACGAACGGCGTCGGCCATATCAATGGCGATGTGGCATGGCAGCAAATCAGAAAACGTGTCGTGCAATTGCCTCCTGATCTCACCGATGAGAACCATGGCGCGCACCTGGCCTTTTAGCGCCGAACACAGCGGCGTGTAATCGAGTTGCTTATCCTTGCCTCCGGCGATGAGGACAATGGGCCGGTCCATGGAGCCGATGCAGGCCTCCAGCGCATGCAGGTTGGTGGCTTTGGAGTCGTTGATAAACTCGCGGCCATGCAGCTCGCGCACCAACTCACAGCGGTGGGCGGGCGGCACGTAGCTGGAGACTGCGTTCAGCATCTCAGGATAGGCGAGTCCGAAAACAGAGCAGGCCATCATGGCCGCGAGGATGTTCTCCATGTTGTGGCGCCCGCGCAGTCGGATGGAGGCGGCATCACCAATCTGCCGACCGTCGATGAAAAACTGATCGTTCGAGTAGGTGCCGTCAGCCGCAGCGCCGCTGGCTGAGAACGTGAGCCGGCGTGCGGCGCCCGATGAGACGGGCTCCCCTGCCCTGACGATGGCTGTGTCGCTGGCGGTCATGTTCTCGAAAATACGCGCCTTGGCGGAGAAGTATTCCCCCACACTTGGATAACGATCAAGATGATCGGGGGCGAAATTCAGCCACAAAGTTGCCCCGGCACGGAAATTCCGGATGGTTTCAAGCTGAAAACTGCTGACTTCAAGAGCCAGCACATCGTAATGCTCGCCACTGGCAACCACCTCACTCAGCGAGATGCCATGATTACCGCAGGGGATCGATCTGCGCCCGCAAGCCTCGAAAATATGGGCGATGAGCTCCGTACAGGTGCTCTTGCCGTTGGTGCCGGTGATGGCCACCATGGGCATGTCGGTGAGATTGAAGGCAAACTCCATCTCGCCATCCAAGGACACACCTGCATCCGTGAATTTTTTCGGAAAAGGCCAGCCTGCATCGAGCCCCGGGCTGATGATGACTCGCTGATATTGACCGGGGCTCACCACGAGGTCTCGAGCCTGCTGTCCACTGACAGTGGGAAAGCTCTCAGCATGGAGCTTATCCAGGGCGCCTTGTATCTTCACCGGATCTCCCTCTTCAAACACGGTCACATCGGCACCGTGCATCCGCGCCAGACGCGCAGCACCGAGCCCGCTGCGACCGGCACCGAGAATGGCGAAATGTTGTCCAGTGAAAAGTGGCATGATCAACGAAGTTTCAAAGTGGCAAGACCAAGTAACGCGAAGAGGAGAGACAGAATCCAGAAGCGGACGATGACCTGATTTTCATGCCAGCCGCCCAATTCAAAATGGTGGTGAATCGGGGCCATTCTAAAGACACGTTTGCCGCGCTTTTTGAAGCTGGCGACCTGGATGATGACGCTCATCGCCTCCATCACGAAAACACCCCCGACCAGCGCGAGCACAATCTCCTGCTTGCACCCGATCGCGAGGGTTGCGATGCAGCCGCCGAGCGCAAGAGAACCGGTGTCTCCCATGAACATTTTGGCTGGGTGCGCATTGAACCAAAGGAAACCCAGGCACGCGCCTGCGAGCGCCATGGCGACAATGGGCAGTTCATTCGCCAAGGTGTGATGCGCCACGCCGAGGTATTCGGAGTACTTCGCATTCCCGCAAATGTAACCAAAACCCGCATAGGCCAGCGCCGTGGTCAGTGAACATCCCGTGGCCAGACCGTCGAGTCCGTCGGTAAGATTCACGGCATTCGATGAGCCCACGATGATCAGCGTGAAGAACAACACCGAAAAGAGCCCCATGTCCGTGATCAAGGCATCCTTGATGAAGGGCACATAAAGAGCCCGCAGCGTAACGCCCTCATCAGGCGGCACGGCATAGGCCAGCAATGCCCCGGCGATAAGCGCAACTCCGCATTGCCAGACAAGCTTGGTGCGCGCGCTGACGCCCTTGGAGTTCTTTTTGCTGATCTTCAGATAGTCGTCATAAAACCCGAGGGCGCCGAGGCCCAACGTGGCGAACAGAACAGACCAGACCATGATGTTGTCCCACTTTGCCCAGACCAGCGTTGAGATCACAATGCTGGCAAGGATCAGAATGCCGCCCATCGTCGGCGTGCCAGCCTTCTTGCCATGCAGCTCAAAAAGCGCGTGAACCTCGGCCGCAGTGCGGATCGGTTGACCAATCTTCAGGGAGATCAACTTGCGGATCAGCCTATCCCCGAACAGAAGCGAGAGCGCGAAAGAGGTGATTGCGGCCCCCCCTGCGCGGAAGGTGTGATACCTGAAGATGTTCAGCAGTTTGTACGCAGGCGAGTCCTCGCTGATCCAGTCAGCGGCTTCGAGCCAGTTTCGGAGTTCGTAGAGCCAGTAAATCATGCAGTCTGAAAAAGAGAGAGAATTTTCTCCATGCCCGCAGAACGGCTGCCCTTCAACAGGACAGCGTCGCCCGGCCTCAAGATTTTTTTCAAGTGGGCCGTGCAGGCTTCGTGGCTGGGGAAATTTTGGGTTTCCGAATGTCCCCCAGCACGTGCGGCATCGCTGATGAGCCGGGCTCCCTCTCCCACGGAGTAAATGGCGCTGATGCCCAGCATGGCGGCATGGATACCCACGCCCCGATGACCGTCATCGGCATGTGATCCAAGCTCGCCCATGCAGCCGAGCACGGCAATCTTGCGACCTGGATTCTTCAGTGCGGCCAGGGCCGAGAGACCGGCCTTCATCGAATCTGGATTCGCATTGTAGGAATCATCAATGAAGTGGATGCCGCCAATGGATTTTGTCTGCATTCGGCCTCCGGTGAGTTTCGAATGACGCAGTGCGTCAGCAATGTCCGCCGGTGCAATGCCGTGAGCCCAGCCCATGCAGGCGGCGAGCGCGGCATTGCCGACCATGTGATCACCAATGACCGGCAGAAAAGTCTCCACGATTTCACCAGAAAAATCGAGTTTGAAGGCAGTTCCCTCGGCTCCCGCTCGCAAATCAAATGCGCGAACGTCACCCGCATTGGTACCGGCGCGATAGACGGTGGCCTGGCAATGGCGGGCGATGCGATCGGAAAATGTGTCGTTGGCATTCAGAACCACGATTCCCTCACCATGAACATTGGCGGGAAGTGATCCTTTTTCCCAGCCGATCGCATCCTGTGATCCAAGAAACTCGATGTGGGCCATGCCGACATTGGTGACGATGGCTGCATCCGGCAAAGCGATGTCCACAAGCGTCTTGATCTCGCCCGCGTGATTCATCCCCATTTCAACCACACCACACTCATCCCCTTCCCCGAGACTGAGCAGCGTGAGCGGAAGCCCGATGTGATTATTCAAATTCCCAAGGGTCGCGCGCGTCTGAAACTTCCGCGCCATCACGACGGCGGTGAGGTCTTTGGTCGAGGTCTTTCCGTTGCTTCCAGTTAGGCCAATGATCAGCGGCTGATGCCAGCAGCGATACCCCCGCGCCATGTCCTGAAGAGCCGCGAGCGTGTCCCCGACTTGGATCACGCTGCACCGGCCGGTATCCCAGGTCGAATCCACGCGTTGCACAACCACGGCCACCGCACCGTCAGCGATCACTTGCGGGATGAAATCATGAGCATCGAACCTGTCACCCTTCAGAGCGAGAAAGACATCCCCAGGACTCACCTTCCGCGAATCAGTGGTGATGCGCGTCACCGGAACCGATGAGGTCACGGTGGAGGTTGTGTCTGTAAATCCAGCTAGTGTGTGGAGGGCAATGGGCTTCACGAATCAAAGCGCCGCCCCCCTCCGGCCTCACGCCTGGCTTCACGTTCGGCCGCCCGCTCAGCGCGCACGACATCGCGAGCACTGGCAATCTGAATCATCAGCTGGCGCACCACTCGGCGGTCATCGAAAGCAAGCCTCTTGCCCTTGATCTCCTGATAGTCCTCATGCCCCTTGCCGGCAATCACCACGACATCGCCCGCACTGGCATTTTCGAGTGCCGTCTTGATCGCTTCGCGGCGATCCAAAATGGAAAGGTGGTTCTTCGGCCGGGTGAATCCCTTGACCGTGTCAGCAATGATGCTTTCGGGAGACTCGCTGCGCGGATTGTCACTGGTGACAATGCAAATATCACTGCCGGACTCCGCCGCGGCAGCCATGAGTGGACGCTTGATGCGATCACGGTCACCACCACAACCAAACACGGTGATGATGCGTGAAGGACGAAGTGCACGCGCTGCGCGCAACACGTTTTCAATGGCATCCGGAGTGTGCGCGTAATCGACGAAGACCTGGAACTTGGTCGCATTCTCGGTAACCCGCTCAAGTCGACCAGGCACCTGGGGGGCATTTTTGAAACTTGTCACGCTTTCACGCAAATTCAGTCCCATTGAGTGCGCCGCGGCAAGCGCGCCAATGGCGTTATACACATTGAAGTCACCGATGAGCGGTAGGCGCACCAGAAACGCGCGGCCTTTCACCTCAAGCTCAAAACTAGTGCCGGTCATGTCACTGCGCACATTGACCGCGCGGAAATCTGAATGCACCCCAAAACCAAAGGTGGTGATGCGGCCAGTTTCCTCAAACATTTTGATGAGTTTCCGGCCCCAGGCATCGTCACCGTTGATGATCATCTGGCCTTTGGGCTGTGCGGCGATCATTTCAAACAAGCGCACTTTGGCCGCAAAATACTCATCCATCGTCTTGTGATAATCGAGATGGTCCTGGGTAAGATTGGTGAAAATGCCAGCGGCAAAAGGCAGGCCATGCACGCGATTCTGGTCAAGCGCGTGAGAACTGACCTCCATGGCACAGGAGCGGCAGCCGTTATCCACCATCTGGGTGAGCAGGCTTTGGATCTCCAGTGACTCCGGCGTGGTATGAGTGGCCGGCACCTGCCTGCCTCCGCCAAGGTCATAAGTCACGGTTCCGAGCAGTCCACAACGCCTCTGACCCGTGTTCAGCAGGTGGTGGAGCAGGAAAACCGTCGTGGTCTTGCCATTGGTTCCGGTAACGCCCACGATGGCGATCTTTTTCGCGGGGTGCCCTTGCAAGGCCGCTGCAGCCTGGGCCAGCGCAATACGGCTCGATTTCACATGCACCCACGGGACGACAACGTCATCGGGCGGTGCCTGCTCCGAAAGGATGGCTGAGGCACCTCCCTCAATGGCACTGTTGATGTAATCATGACCATCCGACTTGCTGCCGCGCAGAGCGACGAATGCAACACCCTTCACCGCCTTGCGCGAATCATAAGCAAGGCTTGTTATTTCAGTGTCCAAGCTTCCGCTGGTCACTGGTTTATCTAAATGGGAAATAAGTTCGCGTAGGGTCATTGATTGCCTCCTTGCAGGGCCAGCGGCAGATGAGGGCGGACCGAGATTTGTTTGAGTGTTTCAGCCACAATTTCGGCAAAAATCGGCGCGGCCACCTTGCCACCACCA
>CANJVS010000044.1 GCA_947477755.1 Verrucomicrobiaceae bacterium
CTCAAGAAACGCATCGCTGCCCGCACCTCGATAGCACGTGTCTTCCGTCACTCCTTGGGGCTTAAAGCGCCGCGGGGCTGGGGCTGGCTCACCGATCCAAAGCGTGCGCTCTATAACCGCATTTACAACCGCACCACACGCGGCTGTCTCATCCTCTTGCTGGGCCTTTGTGGAGCCACGTTCTGCATTGTGCTCCTGTGTCTGAATTTCATGCTATGAGCAGCCGGCTGCTTGTCGATATGGTCATCAAGAGACAGCCAGACTATGCACCCTCTAAAGCCATTTCTCCGCCGATCAACTCGGCTGAAACCCAATCCTTCTTCTTCTCTTCCCCTTCTCCCCCGCGTGCTCCGCCTTGGCCTTCTTCGCCTTCGCAATCTCCCGCTCCAGTATCGCATGCGTGACCATCCACTTCGCCGGGTCCGCATCCGTGCTCCCCGCATGAATCGCGTTCACGCAGACATTCAGGATGTCCCCGCCACTGAGGCCGCGTGATAGCCTCCATTAGCACTCCTCACCGCCCTGCGCATGAACCACTGTGCCTCCTCGCCGGACAACCACGACCTCTCCGACTACACCGGGCGGATTCGCAAGCGGCTGCGGCGGTGCTTTGCAAGAACTCCAGGAAGCGACGGGTTTGAGCAACGTCTACCCTAGCTCGTGAGCGTGGCCTCAGCCGGGAATGCATCGGTGGGATCAAAGCGAACCTAATTGCCGGGTGAGGATCTCGCGAGCGGACAAAAAATCGAGAGATTGAAAAAAATCGGCAGGTTCGGGCGGGACGGCGAATAAGTTCATGCATGCCGCCTTCTGAACCATCTCCGAACCCACCGCCCGCTCTGACGCAGGGCGATTTTGTGCGGCTGCTGATGCGGAACGAGCCGGCGCTACGTGCTTATTCGCGGTCGTTACTGCCGGATTGGCATCTGGTGGATGAAGTGATCCAAGAGGCGAGCGTAACGCTTTGGGAGAAGTTTGATCAACTACGCGACGAGGCGGGCTTTCTGCCGTGGGCGAAGGTGGTGGTGCGCTTCAAGTGTCTTTCGGTCATCGACCGGCTTCGGCGTGACCGGCATGTCTTTAGCGACGGCGTGCTGGAGTTGTTGGCGCAGGAGGCGGAGGTGTTTGATGCGGAGGAGCGGGAGCGGTCCATGCAGGCGCTGCGCTCATGCCTGGAGGGTTTTTCGCCGCCACATCAGGAACTGCTGCTGGCCCCCTACTCAGGTGAAGGCCGCGTGACGATGCTGGCGGAGCAGGCGGGCAAGTCGGCCAATGCGCTCTACAAGCTGCTGGGGCGGCTGCGGGAGAAACTGGCGGCGTGTATTGAAACCCGTCTGCAAAAGGAGGCTCTTTGAGATGAATCCGAACGAACTCATCCAACGCTATCTGCATGGCGAGGCGACTGATGTCGAGCTCGCGGAGTTGGATCGTCTGCTGGCGAGTGATCGGGATCTGCGGCGGAAGCTGATCGCCGAGACGGGCATTGATGCTGGCCTGTGCGAGATCGCGCGTGAGCGGGCATCGCAGCCGTCGGTGGTCGTGCCTCGTCGCTCCGTGTGGCTGTCGTGGCGGTCGCTCACCGCAGCCGCTGCGGCGGTTGTTGTGTTTGGGCTATTGGCGTTTGGGTGGGCACGGCGAGGTGTGGAGGTCGAAGTCGTGGAGACATCAGATGGCATCTCTGGTGATTGGGTCGTGGGGCACAAGGCTCGTTTGAATCATGTGGCTTTGGTGCGTGGTAGCGTTCAGATACGGTTGTCATCCGGTGTGTTGCTTGATGTGAGCGCACCGATTGAAATGAACCTCATTGATGCGATGCATGTGCGTGTGCTCTCGGGCCGTGTGACGGCGGATGTGGGTGAGCATGGGAAAGGTTTTGTGATCGAGACGCCGCAGGCGCGTGTGGTGGATCTTGGCACTCGCTTTGGCGTTGATGCCTCGGATGTGGCGCAGACGAGCGTGCTGGTGTTTCAAGGACAGGTCGAGGTGTATGAGAAGGGCTCGGCGCAGCGCGTGGCGCTGCTAAATACAGGCGAGGGGCTGCGCTTGGACAACAATCGTCGCGTCTCACGCATCGTGAGCGTGTCGGGAACGGACGGAGCCAACGGCTGGACTGCAAACGCACCGCCTGCGTCCAGCGCGTTGATTTCAGCCGTGCGGGATAGCATGACGGCGAACGATGAGGCGGCGAAGAAATGGCCGTCGCTGCGGAACTTTTACCGCATCGTGCCGGGGGGCTTGCTTGATGGTGCGCTGGCGTTCTCGGACGTGGCAGATGAATGGAGCGACGTGCCTGCGGGTCTCGTGGGCGCGGATCAGGTGCGGACCTTCGCGGTGGACGGGTTCAATTGGTTCATGAAGCTCACCATCGAAGTTTCGCGACCGGTGGAGCTGTTTGTTTTCGTGGATCAACGCAATCCAGTGCCGGAGTGGGTAAGCACTGACTTCACCGACTCCGGCGAGACGATCACGCTGAACTTCAAGCCGCCGCAGTGGCAGGGCCGCGTCGCCAAACGACTGCCTTACTCAGTCTGGAAGCGCATCGTGCGCACACCGGGCGAAGTCACCCTCGGTGCTCCTTACCCAAATCCGCCAGCTGACAAAAAGAGCTTTAATCCCAACCGCATGTTCGGCGTCGCAGCAAAGGCGCTGCCTTGATGCCAAAGCTCGCTCACTCCAACACTCCATGAACACACCACTCAACCGCCGCCACTTCCTCCGCAGCAGCACCGCGCTCATCGCGCTGCCGTTTCTCGAATCGCTTGGCTTTCGTCGCTTCGCCTCGGCTGCGACGATGGTGGCACCACCGAAGCGCATGATTTTTCTCGCCTTCGGCTGGGGGGTGACACGCGAGACATGGTTTCCTGATGTGAAGCAGACGGGCGCGGGCTACGATCTGCCGCAGGGACTCGCACCGCTCGCGAGACACAAGAAGGACATCACCATCGTTCAAGGCACTTCGAACAAGTTCACGAATGAAGCGCATTGGGGCAGCACGTTTTGGCTTACGGGCGCGAATCGTTATGCGGAGCCGGGACAGAGTTTTCACAACAGCATCAGCGCGGATCAGGTGGCGGCGGCGCAGTTGGGCAAAGACACGCGCTTTGCCTCACTACAGCTCGGCACGCCGGACGCGAAGGAACAAGGCCATGGACCAGGACTTTCGCTGGCGTGGGATGAGCGCGGCAAGCCGGTCGCGGGCTATGACACACCGATCATGGCGTTCCACCGCCTGTTCTCCGCAGAGGACACGCCACTGGCACAGCGTCAGAGAATGATCGCGGAGAAGCGGAGCGTGTTGGACGCATTGGGCACGGATCTGAATCGAGTGAAGCGCGGCCTGTCCAAGGATGACACCGACAAGCTCGACGAATACGCGCAGAGCATCCGCGACATCGAGACGCGGCTGGGCAAGGACGAGCAATGGCTGGCCATCCCGAAGCCGAAGACTTCGCTCCATGAGCCGAAGGCGGGGCTCGCAGGCCGCGCGGAGATCAATCTTATGTATGACCTTATGATTGCCGCGATGCAGACAGACACGACGCGCGTGATGACCTATCGGCAGCCGGTCAATACGGTGCTCAAAGACATCGGTGTTCCTTACACCGGCCACGACTTGAGCCACTACGAGCGCTCGCAGGGCGACCGCATGGAGTTCTCGCAGAAGCGGGACGAAGCGCAGAGCAAGCTGCTCGCCGGATTCCTCGACAAGCTCAAGGCCACGAAGGAATCCGACGGCACGAGCCTCTTCGACAACGCCGTGCTCGCCTTCGGCAGCAACATCAGCTCGGTTCACTTTCTCAACAACTGTCCCACTGTTCTCGCGGGTGGCGGAGCGGGCATCAAGCTCGGTCAGCATCTCGTGCTCTCGAAGGACACACCGCTGTGCAACGTGTGGCTCACGCTGCTGAATGGCCTCGGAGTGAAAGCCGAACGGCATGGCGACAGCACTGGTGTGGCAAAGGAACTAATCGCTTAACTCAACCCAATATCCCCTCTGATTCCGTCATGATCCGGCGCGCCCTATTCTGTCTCAGCATTGCTTTGTCATCGCTCGCGGTGGCGGATTCCGTGCTGCTGGATGCACAAGCGCCGATTCGATTGTCCGGCAGCGACTGGCGAATCCGTGACGATGCCGGCGGCAAAGGTGTTGAGGCGCGCATGTTCGTCTCTGCGCCGAATGAGCCGGGATGGATCGCGGCCACGGTGCCGGGGAACATTCAGGCGGACCTGGAAGCGGCCCTGCAACTGAACCCGCTTTGGTATGGCCCCGGTGATCCGCGTCTGAAATTGGTCGCGGCGAAGGATTGGTGGTATCGCAAGGACTTCACGATTCCCGCGACGCTCGCAGGCCGTCGGCTCACGTTGGTCTTCGACGGCGTGGATCAGCACACCGAGGTGTGGCTGAACGGTCATGCCGTCGGCGCGAATACGGGGATGTTTCGGCGCTTCGATTTCGATGTGACTTCGGTCGCCACGGTGGGCGGCGTCAATCAGCTCGCCGTCCGCATCACACGGCAGCCGGACCCGAAGGCACCAGATTGGGCAAAGCAAAGCCTGGAGCTGAAAAGCGCGACGAACGCGGGGTGGGACTGGGGAACGCCGGTGCGGACGATGGGCATCTGGAAAGATGTCCGGCTGGAAGCAAGCGGACCGGCGCGCATCGAATGGACTCGTGTGCAGACGACCGTGAGCGACGATCACACGAAGGCGACGGTGCTCGCGACGCTTGAGATCGACAGCACGGCGGAGCTGCAGGCGCAGGCCAGCTTCGAGATCAGCGGTGAAGCAACACCCATCAGCGTGAGCGTGGATGCGGCTTTGAAGAAGGGGCGCAACATCGTGAAGGCTGAGCTGCCGCTCGCGCAACCCCGTCTCTGGTGGCCTGCGGGTCAGGGAGCGCAGCCTCTTTACACCTTGAAAACGAAACTGCTCACCAGCGGTGGAGTTGCGACTGACGCGCGCACGACACGATTTGGCGTGCGCGATCTGCACTGGATTCACACGGAGGGTGCGCCCGCGGATTTCATCAACCGCTTCCAGTTCGTCATCAACGGGAGGCCCGTGCGCACCATCGGCTCGAACTTCATCCCGGCGGATCTGCTCTTCGGTCGCATGGAGCAGCGTGCGCTCCATTTGCTTCATCACGCGAAGGCTGCTGGGATGAATACGCTGCGCATCTGGGGTGGCGGCGTGATTTGCCACGAGTCGTTTTACGATCTCGCGGACGAACTCGGCATTCTACTGGTGCAGGAATTTCCTTTGGCGAACATAGTGCCGCCCAAAGACGCCGACTACCTCGCCATGCTGGAAGGCACGGCGCGAAACATCGTTCGGCAGGTGCGGAATCATCCGTCCATCATCGAGTTCGACGGTGGCAATGAGATGCGATGGAAGTCGGACACGGATCATCCCGCCTTCCATCTGCTGAAACGCGTCGTCGCCGAGGAGGATGGCCGCGTCTTGCGTGCGACGTGTCCTGATTTGGGTTCGACGCATGGCCCCTGGGGCTACGACTTGTGGACCTACGGGCGGACATTCTACGGGAAGAAATCGTCGCTCAAGAGCACGATGAGGCAGGGGGAGTTCGGCACGGCATCACCGGCGCATCTCGAAGTGTGGCAGCGTGAGATTCCATTGAAGGATCAATGGCCCATCCTCGGCCTGGACAATGAAGTGCTGCATCGCAAGCGCACGGTGCGCGCCATCGGCCCGTTCAACTGGCTGAACAAAAACAATCTCGATGATGTGTTCGGCACATTCGATGGACTGGCGGACATGATTCAGGCCGGGCAGTTCTACGGGGCCGAAGGCCTGCGCTACGCCGTGGATTTCATTCGGCGAAATGGCAGGCGCACCGGCGGCCTGACGACGTGGCAGCTCAACGAGCCGTGGCCAAATGGAGCCGGAAGCTACCTCGTGGACTACGACGGGCGGACGATGATGTCCTATGACTTCCTGAAGCAGGCCATCGCGCCGATCACGCTGTCGCTCGAATACGACTCGGTTTTCTATTCGTTGGCGAAGGGCATCAAGGCCGAATTGTTCCTCACCAGCGATGCTCCGCAGCCAGCCAAGGATTTGCGCTGGCGATGGCTCGCGCGAGATCGGCGCGGAACGGTCTTCGCTCACAAAGAAGGCGTCGCCTCCATCTCACCCATCGAGGTGCAATCGCTCGGAGAAGTCGCTTTCATGCCACCAGCGAAAACGATTTTCGGCCCCGTCTTCATCGAGCTGCGGCTGGAAGACTCCGCAGGCCATTTGCTCGCCGAGCGGATGCTCATCTTCGGCCTCGCGAATCTCCCGCATCCTTTCGCGCGGCTGATCAGGAATCGCGGCGACGATCCCGATGACGACCCGAGCCTCATCACCACGCCGGCCGAGCGTCCCAGCGATGAGGGGAATCTGTTGCGCCTTTTGCTCGGCAAAGGCATGACGCCTCCGCCTCCATCCGTCCCGCCGCAATATCGTGGCGCGCTCGGCGTGAATGACGGCCTTTACGGCAACGATCACGCGTGGAGCGATGGATGGTTCGAATACAAGCTGCGCGGGAAGCCTACCATCGGCCGCTTCAAGTTTGGCCGCGACCGCACGGGGATCTTCGGCGACCGCCTGGCGGATTACATCAAGATCGAAACCTCCCTCGATGGAGAGCGCTGGCAGACCGTGTTCGAGGCCGACAAGCTCACGCAGTTGCCCGGCTTCGCCGCGCACAAGACCATCGAAGTTAAAATCCCGCCGGTCACGGCGCAGCACCTCAAGGTCACGCTCACACCGCCGAACGCACCCGGCGGTCCCTTCCCGTGCATCGACGAGTTTGAAGCCTACGCGCCAGCCGCGCAGCCGCCCGTCCAGCTCCCGCATGTGGCCGTGCTCGATTCGCCAGAGGTCTGGCGTCCCATGCGGCGCACCACGCTCACCGTCGAAGTATCGCCGACTCGCATCGAGGGCTCGCAAGAGGTGCTGGAACTGCGTTTGAAAAACACCGGCCCGATGACCGCATTCCCCTGCGAGCCGCATCCTCGGATCGCCTATCGCACCGACTTGTTCATCGAAAACAACCACTGCTTCGTCCCGCCTGGCGAAAGCCGCACCATCACCATCCGCGGCGCCCATCAGCCCGCGAGCGAGCTTTCCCTAGCGCAACTCGGCTGGTGGATTTCGGCGTGGAATGTCGATGATGTCCCCATTGAGCCGAACGCTGACGTGCTGCTGGCGGTAGGCCGTGGCGATCGCATGTGCCGCGAATTTTCCGGCTATCTCTCGCCTGAAAAAGTCACCGGCTCTGAGCGCACCACGCTCAAGGGCGCGCAGCCCGACGCTGCGCAGCTTCCCTTTCGCCTCGCGGAAGGCGGCGAGGTTCGCTGCGAGTTCCCTGGGCGTGATTCCATCGAGCACTGCACTGCACTTGTGCGCCTGCAAACCGCCGACCAGTCCGCCGATCTCGGGATGGCCGTGGAAGTCAGCGTCAACGGAACCACGCTGACGCAATCCCTCCCGTCCGGCTTCGGCATTCAAGCCAGCGATCCGGCGCACCTCGCCCGCCCGGCATCCATCGACTTCCACATTCCCGCCGGTGTCCTGCGCCGAGGCACGAATGAATTGACCGTTCGCATGAAGCACGGCGGCTGGTTCACTTGGGATTCTCTCGTGTGCCGCACGGCCAACGAATCGAAAACCGAATCAAGCCGCTGACCCCGATGAAACGCCTTCGCCCTCTCGTCTTCATCCTCTTTGGATTGCACGCCGCCTTCGCCGCCGATGCACCGCAGGCGCGCCTCGATGAGAAGCAGCGCACCTTTTTCAAAGACTACTGCGTCGAATGCCACAATGAGAAGAAGCAGAAGGGCAAGCTGCGTCTCGATGACATTTCCTTTGCACTCGACACGGTGGAGCGTGCGGACCGGTGGCAGAAGATTCTCAATCAGATCAATTCTGGAGAGATGCCGCCCGAGGATGCAAAGCAGCCCGATGCAAAGGCGAAGACGGACCTTCTGGAGGCGCTGTCTCACACGCTCGTAACTGCGCGGCGTGCGCTCGGCGACTCTGGCGGAAAGATCATCGTGCGGCGGCTGAACCGGCGTGAATACCTGAACACCATTCGCGATTTGCTCGGGGTCGAGATTGATGTGCATGACTTACCTGCGGACGGAGGCGCAGGCACATTCGATACGGTCGGGTCTTCGTTGTTCATGTCGAGCGACCAGGTGGAGCAGTATCTCGCGCTCGGTCAGCGCGCACTCGATGATGCCTTCCTTCAGCACGCAGAAGAATCGAAACACTTCAATCTGCATATTGAGACGGAGAAGGGGGCAAATGCGCAGATTCAGTCGGCGATGAACATCATCGCAAAACGATCCGAGCCCGCTCGAAAGTGGTTTGCATCCGTGGATGCCGCCGCTGCCGCAACCGAGAACGCGGCACACGCTGCTGAGCTGCGCAAAACCTCGGAGAGCGAGGACAAGCCCAATGCCTTTTACCGGCATTGGGCAGAGATCAAAGGAGCCCCATCACCCACGACCTTTGGGTTCAAGGACGCGTTCGCAGCCATCGCAGAACAGAGCGAATACGAAGAGACGAATCCCTATCATGAGCGATACCTTGCACTGCCACAGGCGGACAAAGGTTCGTATCTGTTCGTCTTCCGGCTTCGGCATGAGGAAAAGGTTGCGCCAGGAAACGATTGGCCGCCGGGCAGATACACAATGCGCGTGCGCATCGCCGCGCTCGACAATACCCCACCGGAGCGTCGCTTCATCGAAATGGGGCATCCATCGGTGCCTGGTGCGTTTGACATCATCAGCACCCATCAAGTCACCGGCACCATGACCGATCCGCAGGTCATCGAGATGCCCGTCACCATCACGAGCACCGATGACCGGCCATTCGCGATCCGCGAAAAGCGCCAGAACTCGCGTGAGGCCGAAGTAGGCATCTGGGTGCGGTATGTGAGGGAGCATAAGGACTGGTTGCCGCCATCCATGTGGGTTGACTGGCTAGAACTTGAAGGCCCGCTGCCTTCTGAAACCAAAGCCGACATCTTCAGCGCCAAGCCCGTCCGCGAAATCATCGAATCCTTCACCCAGCGAGCGTTTAGAGGCACCAAGTCCGAGAGCGCTTTCATTGATCGTCTCGTGAAGTTTTACGACTCGCATCGTGCGGCCGGAGATACGCACGAAAGCGCAATCAAGTCATCACTCAGCATCGTGCTTGCCGCACCGGGATTCATTTACCTCACCGAGCCGTCACAGCCCGGCAAGCCACGCACACTCACCAATGCTGAACTCGCCACACGGCTCGCCTATTTTCTCTGGAGCGCACCGCCCGATGATGAACTCCTCTCCGCAGGTGATTTGCATTCGCCGGCGATCCTTCACGCGCAGGTGGATCGCATGATCGCCAGCCTTAAATCGCGTGAGTTCGTTACCGGCTTCGTTCATCAATGGCTCGGCCTCGACCGGCTCGATTTCTTTCAATTCAACAAGCAGATGTTCCCGCAATTCGACGACAGCGTGAAGTCCGCTGTGCGCAAGGAAGTCTATGAAACCTTCGCGCATCTGCTGCAGACCAACGCCAGCCTCACCCGGCTACTCAAGAGCGATCAAGCTGTCATCAATGGCCTGCTGGCGAACCTCTATGGCATCGAAGGCGTCACCGGCGATGCCTTCCGTCCCGTGTCGCTGCCGCCAGACTCACCGCGCGGCGGCTTGCTCGGCATGGCCGCCATCATGGCCATGGGCAGCAACGGCGAACGCACCAGCCCTGTCGAGCGCGGAGCCTGGGTGCTGCGGAAACTCCTGCACGATCCACCACCACCCGCGCCGCCGAATGTCCCTCAACTCAGCCGCCTCGCCGACAAACCACTGAGTCCGCGCGAGCGCATCCTCGCGCACCAGGAAGAGCCGCAGTGCCTGCAATGCCATCGCAAGATCGACCCCATCGGATTCGGCCTGGAGAACTTCAACACCATCGGCCAATGGCGCAGCACCGAACTCTACACCAAGGCTCAAGGTGGCCGAAAAGACTGGCCTATCGACCCCAGCGGAGCCTTCCACAACGGGCCGAAGTTCAATGACTACTTTCAACTCCGCGACATCATCGCCGCCAAGCCGGAAAACTTCGCCCGCAGCTTCACCGAAGCCCTCATCGAGTATGCGCTCGGTCGTCCGTATGGTTTCACGGACGAAGACCTAGCGCAGGACATTGTGAAGCGTGCAAAAGCGAAGAATTTTGCGATTCGCGAGTTCATCATCGCCTTAGCCACAAGCCGTGAGTTTGGCCGCAAATAGTTGTAGGCGAAGAGTTTCGACAGGAGAATAGGGACCGAAGAATCATCTGAATCCATTCTTCTGTCCTCATTCTCCAGTCGAAAAATCCGAAACATGAAAAGCCTCCTGTTCCTCTTCATCATCATTGCGACGTCAGTCACCGCCGCCGAGACATCGAAGCCGAACATCCTTTTCATCATCGCCGACGATCTCGCCACGCGTCTCGGCTGCTACGGTGACAAGACGGCCATCACGCCGAACCTCGACCGACTCGCCAGCGAAGGTGTCGTGTTCACCAAGGCTTACTGCCAGGGCGCGGTCTGCACACCCAGCCGCACCTCCTTCATGCTCGGGCTGAACACACGCCATGCACGGTCGAACCATTTCATCGAGCATCCCGACACGATGACCATGGGCCGCTGGTTCCGCGAGCACGGCTATCAAACCGCCGCTATCGGCAAGATCGATCACGACGATCCCAACGACGCCTATACCGATCCAAAGGCCTGGGACGTGCGTGTGAAACGCGAGGACATGGCCCCGAAGCTGCCCACACAAAACACCTTCTTCGATGAAGACCTCGGCCAGCAGCGGAAACGCGTCTCACTCATCCGCCTGGCCGATTCCCAGGAGGCCATGGGCGATTGGGTGCGTGCCGAGCGCCTGATCCAGTTCTTCGACAAAGAACGCGATGCCTCCAAGCCCTTCTTTGCCGCCATCGGTTTTCATTCACCGCATGTGCCGTGGGATAGCACCCAGGCTCACTTCGACGCGCACGATCCCGCCAAGTTCACGCCCGAGATCACCCCCTCCGATGCCACGCCCTTGCCGCCCGGCTCTCTGCTGCAAGAGCCCGGCATGGAAATGTCCGCCGCGCATCAACGCGAAGGCATCCGCGGCTACTACGCCGCCGTGACGGAGCTCGATAACCAAGTCGGCCGCCTCCTCGATCACCTCCGCGCCAAAGGCCAGCTCGACCACACCCTCATCGTCTTCACCAGCGATCACGGTTATCACCTCGGCTGGCGCGGCCAGTGGTGCAAACACAGCATTGATGAGCAAGTCCTGCGCGTCCCCCTCATCGTGCGCCATCCGCAGGGCGCAAAAAGCGCCATGGCGAGCGGCATCGTCGAACTGCTCGATCTCTTTCCCACCTTCTGCGACTTCGCCTCGCTTCCCGCGCCCGATTCTCTCGACGGCAAAAGCTTCCTTCCCTTGCTCACGCACCCGAAAGCCGAATGCAAACCCGGCGCCTTCTGCCAATGGGGCAACGGCCGCACCGTCCGCACCCAACGCTGGCGCCTCACCGAACGCCGCGACGGCTCCGCCGAACTCTACGACCACAGCACCGACGAGGCCGAGTATCACAACGTCATCACCAACCCAGACCACGCCCCGTTGGTGAAGCGCCTGCACAGCCTGTTAGACTTGGAGTTTGGCCCGATGACAGCGTTGTCTCCTCGAAAGGCCGCAGTAAAATAACAGGATGAATGCCTCATCCCTCGCCTGCTTTTGTCTGTCGCTCTTGCTGGTATCGGGAGTGCCTAGCTGCTCGCGACATCCGCAGGTGACGGTGCGCAACAACTCGGGCGTTACGATCACGAATGTGGTGATCTCCGGCCAAGGCTTTTCGGAAAAGCTGCGCGACATCGTTCCAGGCGGTAGCGAGAGAACGGCAGTGCGCCCGACAGCTGATTCGGGCCTGCGGCTTGCCTTTGAAGCAAACGGAACACGATACAGCCCGCCGGAGAATGGCTACCTGGAGGCATCGCCGCACTACCGGGTCACCGCGACCGTAGCTCCTGACTTCAGCGTGAAGGTGGAATCGAGCATCAAGCCTTGAGATCAAAACTTGGGCGGAATAGACAATAAACTCGCGCTCATCCGTCCTTGCTTCGTGAACATCTCTCCTCGCTTCTACTTTGGTCTTGCTGTGCTGTGCGTTCTCACTTGCGCGGCGGTCGTCTTTTGGCCTGCCGCTCGTCCACAGATGGAGGAACGGCGGTCGAAGCCCGAATCGTCGAGAAAAA
>CANJVS010000045.1 GCA_947477755.1 Verrucomicrobiaceae bacterium
AGCAGGAGTTGCCAGGAGTCGTTTGCCAGAGTGGAAAAGGTCGTGTAGCCACCGAGCACTCCGGTGGCGGCAAAAAGCCACAGGCTGGCATCCCGGGACTTCATGGCAGGCAGGGCAAAGAGAAAGCCAAGGATGAAACTGCCGAGCAGATTCGCCACCAGCACCCCATACGGGAAAATCGCCGCAGGCCACACCCGCTGGGCAACCAGCACCGTCCAATAGCGGAGCACGGAGCCAAGCCCACCGCCGAGGAAGATGAGGAAAGAATTGCGCATGAACCGGACTCCTCTACCGCCAGTCCGCCGGAGGCGCAAACTTTCCTGCGTGACAGACCGCAAAGATACGCCTCATTCACGCTGAATCAGCAAACCAGACATTGTCCGGGAGAATCTTATCAGCTATCAAGCCTCTTTATGATCGAGTGCTCCATTAAGTCCGGCCTCAAGCGCCTTTGTTTGTCAATGGTCTGCCTGCTCGCCGCTGCGAGTTGCACCAACACAACCCCCTATTACAGCGGCACCTCGCCAGGCGGCGGTCTCTATGTCTCAGTGGCACCGCCGAAGTGGGAATTCACCAATTTTGGTCTGGTGAAGTTGAAAGGTTGGAAAGGTCTCAAGAGGACTAAAAAAACAAAGGACTCAAAACTTGAAGAGTCAGCCGAGGATGACGGCTCATTCTGGAAGGGCGATGGAGTGAGCGGGAAGCCGCGCATCCACATCATGATTGGCGAGCAGATGGCCCATTTCTACAGGGGTGATCATCTTGTCGGGGCCTCACCGATCTGCACGGGCAGCCCAGAATTCCCCACACCAACCGGCAGCTTCAGCATCTGTGAAAAGGATCACGATCACTTGTCGTCCGTCTATGGCGACTACATCGACAAGGACAAAAACATCATCCAGACCCAGATCGACAACCGGAAGGATCCGCGCCCACCGGGAACCACCTTTGATGGAGCCAAGATGCACTGGTTCATGCGCATCCACGGCGCGGTTGGGATGCATGAGGGCTACCTGCCGGGTTATGCCGACTCGCATGGCTGCATCCGCCTGCCGACGCACATGGCCAAGATTTTCTTTGAGAACACTCCCGCCGGCACACCGGTGAAGATCAGCGAGTAGGCACCCCAGCTGCGGCAGCCTGGTCGTTCATCGGATTCGTTTCACTCATCCACAAAATGGCTGTGGCCCCTTGGCCGATCGCCCCGCGAACCACGGCTGAGAGTTCGCGCTCAAGATCACCGACACGGACCCGTACGACGAGCCGCTTCGTCGCACTCTGAACGGAGAGGACATTGGCTAGACCACCGGGAGTCGCACTGGGAATGCCCAGCATGGCCAATGCGCTGGTGAGATCAGGCATGGGTGTGTCATCCTGCGTGTTGAGCTGGCCATCGCGCCCGAGACGACTGGTGCGCAGGTTTTGCGCCAGGCGAATCTGCGCGCCAGTCACAGCGGAGACGACTTCTGGACGCGCCTCATTCACATCCAGCACACCGCTGGCATAGACGCTGAACCAGGTGCGCCATTCAGGGTAAGCCTGCTCCACTTCCTGCATCCCGCGCACCATGGACATCTCTTCGATGGAGCGAAAAGGACGGTTAAAGGGCATGCCATTGAGGCCATATTCTTTTTTCTCGGCACCATTGATGCGCTTAAAATCATCGGCATCAACCCAGTCGATCAGGGCGTCAATCAGGGCGTCTGCCTGCTGCAAGGTCATGCCCCAGTAACGAAAGACGCGGCGGAAGGTCTCTCGATCTTCACGCTTGAGCAGCACGTTGGGATTGATCAGCCCATCCTCACCCGTCATCTGCACAGCATACTCTTCATCATCGGACAAACGTCGGTGCAGAAGCGGTTCATCCGGCTTCACATCCGGGTTCATGGCGATGGCCAGGGCCGACTCAGCCAACATGCGAGCCCGGAAAATCTGGCGTTTTGAAGCTGCGGCATCAAGATCCTGCGTGAGCAGCAGCGAAGCGCCGGCCACCAGTCCGATGAGCAGCGCGACGATCCAGAGAACGGCAAGCAAAGCCGCACCTGAACGGCGCCGAAGATGGGTCAGAGGGTGACTTGAATGGCTCATCTTGGAGTCGGCACCGGGGTCAGTGTTCCGGGGGCTTGGTTGAGATTCGGATTGTTGGGCTGTCCGGGTTGGCCGGGAGCTCCGGGTGCACCAGGCTGACCCGGCAAACCTGGCATACCAGGCATACCAGGCATGCCGAGGGCTCCATCTCGAATCGCATTCGGCACCACCGGGGGCAGCCAGAAGACGGCGCGAGTTTCAAAGCCGTCGTCTAAACGCAGGTGCATCTCCGCCAATAGAGGGCGCCGTCCCTGCTTCCAGTTATTCTCCCAGCGGTTCGTCGTGTGATCGTAGAACTTCCACTCAAAGCGGCTCACATTATCCAAAAGCGGCAGCGTGATCTGATCGCGGCTGTAGCGCACGCTTTGATTTGACCGCACGGCCTGGGTTTGTTTTTGATCCAAAACGCGCAACATGACGCGGAGATAACCGCCGGGACGCTCCTCAGCATAGACATCCATGCTGGTATCGGGGGGCAGGGACAGGCCGGGAGTGAATGAACTGCCGCCGTTCACAAAATTCATGGTGGGTGCATAAGTGGAGCCACTCTGCTTCACACTCAGCCGCACCTCTGCATCCCCGGGCAGACTGCGGAATGAGCGGCGGAGAAACTCGATGAAGTTCAGGCGAATCTGCGATCTCTCCTGGGATGACGTCACATCATTGCCCAATTCCATCGTGCCTTGAGCAATGGCAAAGATCCCGCCCATGAGAATCACGAAGGCGGAAAGCGACACAAGCATCTCCAGCAAGGTGAAGGCCGAAAACGAAGCTCCCCATTCGTCACGCGCGTGCCGGAGAGGTGTGCAGGTCCTGGATTTGAGGTTTTTCATCCTTTAGCTTTTTCGTTCAGCCTTGGGGTAAAAATGCGCCGGCATATCTCAAAGAGTCCGCCTGCAATTCGATCACACCGCTACCATCATTCCACCGGGCCACCGCCTCAATGCGGAACATATCCTGCAGGAAGCGCCCCTCTCTATTCTTGAGATCCTTCACTTGCTGCACTTTCACGTGGTAGGCCACGCCATCGGCACCCGGCTTGATATTTTCCTCCAGATTCCGCATCTGCGGCACCTTGCCATACTCATCGATCAACGACTCCAGAGACTGCTCCACCTCAAGCAGCATCTGAGACTCGACGGCGGCCTCGGCAATTTGATTTAGCGTCCCGACCAGAGCCAGCGCGGCGATGCTGAACACGGCAAGCGCAAGCACGACCTCAAGCAGTGTCATTCCGCGGCGGAAAGAGCGTGAAGTTCGAGTTTTAATAGTTAAAGCATTCAATCCAGCGTCCCTCCCGTCAGTGGATGAAAAGTCACTTCCCGGCTGCCTCCATTTTTGATCTCAAAGCGGATCTTCACCGGTTCGCAGATGCCCTGCTCGCCAAAGCGCCAGAACTGCCCCTCGGCTTTTTCCCAACCTTTACCCTGCCAGCGCTTGATCAGAATTTTCATATCCTTCGGCACGGTAAAGAGACTCATGCCCTCGGCTGAAGCTCCAACAACACCAAAGCCCTCCTCTCCGAAGCCGATCATCATGCCGCGATGCTGAATGACCGCAGTGTTCAAAGAGAACTTCGACATCTGAGTCAAATGCTGGACCGGCTTCTCAAAGGGATCCTCATCCTCGAAGAAGGTGAAACTTGCGTAACCAATTCCGACGATCAGCATCATGATCGACATCACAACGATGATCTCGAGCAGGGTAAAAGCTGAGTGTCGGCGGGAGCGGGATAACCGTTTCATGAAAAGATCACCCCTCCTGGGCAGCGGTATCAGCGACTGACGACATCATCATCAGTGCCTTCTTTTTTGTCTGGCCCGGCCGAGTAGATTTCGTACGCATCGCCATTTTTACCCGGACTACGGAAGAGGTACTTGTTGTTCCAGGGATCAATAATGGCATCTTCCCTGGCCAGTTTACTCTTCCGTGCATTAGCAGGAGGCGTGACCAAGGCATCAAGGCTAGGTGGCAGCATGCGATTGTTCGTCTTGTATTGAAGGACGGCGGTTCTTAGCGTGTTTATCTGGGCTTCAGCGGCAGTGAATTTGGCGTTCTCATCCACTTCACCGAGCGTTACGGCACCAATGGCGATAAGCAGGGCGATGATGGCAAGGACCAGCATCATCTCCATCAGGGTGAAGGCGGCTTGGACTTGGCGGGCAATATGAAGGTTGGCTTTCATGGGTGGTTTGTGGGTCGGTAAAGCTGTTGGAAAGACTTTGGGCTTATTGTGTTCGGCTTTCGTTGCCTTGAAAACAGGATTTCCTCAATGGCCGCGTGTTTTAAGGGCGGAAACCGTCTGGAAGATGACGGAAATCATCATGTAGGCCATGACGCCAACAAGGGCGGCCATGACGAGAATGATCACCGGCTGAAGCAGCGCCATGACCTTCTCCAAACTCTTGCTCAGGTCCCGTCCGCAGCGGTCCGCAGTGCGGCGCAAAGTGCCGCTGAGATCACCCGTGTGCTCGCCAATCCGGACCATCTCCAGCAATCTCAAAGGAAACAAAGCCGTCTTTTCCAGACCCCGCGAAAGTGATGCTCCATCTCGCACGCTGGCGATGACGTTTTCGAGTTGCCTTTGCACATACTGGTTGGACGAAATGCGTGAAGCGAGCTCCAACCCCTTCAGCAACGGCAAACCGCCGCCGGTAAGTGAGGCCAGAGTTTCCAAAAACTGTGTGTGAAAATTCGCCATCAGCACATTGCCAATGAAGGGTATCCTTAATTTTGATCGGTCCCACAGCGGGCGGCCAGCCTTGGATTGACTCCAGACCCAAAAGCCAAGCATGGCCAGCCCCATGCCAGCGAGAACCAGCCACCAGTAGTTCTTCATGAACTCAGAGAACGCCATGACGATCTGGATGCCTTTGGGAATCCCGCCTTTCATGCGCGACATCATGATGCTCAATCTCGGGATAAGGAAGGTGGTGAAGAGGATCGTCACCCCCACCGCCGAGGCGGCAAGGAACCCTGGATAGATGAGCGCCACCGCCACCTGACTCTTCATTTCCCGCACCTTGCCCAAATACTGGGACTGCCGCTTCATCGATTCAGCCAAAGAACCTCCGGCCTCACCGGCAGCCGCCACGGCACAAAACAATTCCCCGAATGATGGCGAAGCCTGACGCAACGCGCTGCTGAAAGGGTGCCCTTCACGAATCAAATTACCCAGTCTGCCCGCGATGCGGCTATGCGATCCACCCATGCCCTTTCCCTCCATGAGTTTGAGCGCCTGCTCCAATCGCATCCCTGCTTCAAGCAGTTCCGCAAGTTCCTCAGTGAAGAGTTGCAGTGCCGAGTTGCTAAGTTTGATCGGACCGCTGGCTTCCTCAACCTGAGCCGCGGATTTACCCTTAGACGCGACGGCAGCTTTAACTCCAGATTTGGCTCCCTCTTTGCCTGCTCCTTCCTGGACTTTGAATGGCTGCAATCCGCGCCCGCTCAACTGCCGCACGGCCGAGGCGCGATCCGCGGCATCAACGGTGCCAGAAACATCACGTCCTGTCGCATCAGTGGCTTGGTAGGCGAAGATGGGCATGGCTTAAAATCACTGCTCAGATTCAGCGATGGTGACGCTGATGACTTCTTCAATGGTCGTGTGACCGGCGAGAACCTTGCGGACGCCGTACTCACGCATGGGCCGGTAGCCATCCTTGTAGGCCTGCTTCATGAGTTCACCAGAGCTCGCTTTCTGCGTGATGAGTTCTCCCATCGCCGGCGTAAGGCGCACGAGTTCGTAGATGGACATGCGCCCCTTGTAGCCTGTGAACCGGCAGGCTTCACAGCCGCCTTCTTTGGCGCGATAAACGGGTGTATTGATCGGGCCGTCGTATTTGAGCTCACGCAGTTTCATTTCGGCATCAGGCTCGATCTGTTTGCACGCATTGCAGAGCAGGCGCACAAGACGCTGGGCGATAAAGGCACGCACGGAACTGGAAACCAGGAACGGCTCCACGCCCATGTCCACTAGACGCATGATACCGCCGATGGCATCATTCGTGTGCAGTGTGCTGAGAACTAAATGTCCCGTCAAAGCGGCACGGATGGCGATCTCCGCAGTCTCCAGATCTCGCATTTCCCCAATCATGACGACATTCGGGTCGCCTCGGAGAATGCTGCGCAAACCGGTCGCAAAGGTCAGGTCAATCTCCGGTCTCACGGCAATCTGCACCACACCAGGCAGCTTGTTTTCCACCGGATCTTCGATGGTGACGATGCGGCGGTGCTCGACATTGAGCTGACTCAGGAAGGTGTAGAGAGTGGTCGATTTACCGGAACCGGTGGGACCGGTCACAAGAATGATGCCGTTTGGCTTCTTGAGCAGCACTTCGATCTCGGCACGCAAATCAGGCTCAATGCGCAGGAGGTCGAGATTGAATTTTTCCTGACCGAGCAGACGAAGGCTGACACTTTCACCTTCCACGGACGGAATGGTTGCGACACGCACGTCGATGAACTGACCGGCAATCTGCAGGCTGATACGACCATCCTGAGGGAGACGCCGCTCGGCGATGTCGAGTTTGGCCATGACCTTCAGACGGGCGATCACGGACTGTTGCAGTGCCTTGATGTTCTCAGGGACGGGCACTTCACGCAGGCGTCCGTCAATGCGATAGCGCATCCTCAACCTGTCCTCCATCGGCTCCACGTGGATGTCGGTCGCGTTCTGATCCAGCGCCTCACGAATGACGGTATTCACAAACTTCACCACCGATGCCTCCTCGTCATCGGCATCGATGATGTTCGCCTCGTCGCGCTGATCGAGATCAGCACCATCCACATCGCGGCCCTTTAGAATTTCTTCAAACGTGTCGGCACCCACACCGTAGAAGTCGCGCATGGCATTGAGCATGCGTTTCCGCGGGGCAATTTCCCAGCGCACCGCCACATCGACCTCACGTGCCACAGCCTGCCGCCCGATCAGATCAAACGGATCATAGCCGGCAACGATGAGCTTTTTGACGCCACCCTCCTGCTCCTCAATTTTCAGGGGTAACAAACGATGTTTCAATGCCACGCGCGGCGGCAACAGGCGTTTCATTTCGGGCGCATCAGCGGAGTCTGGCAGAGGGGCTGAGACATAACCGAGACCGATGCAGGCTGCCAGGTGAGAGAGAAAAGCCTCCTCATCCAGAGTGCCCAGATCCAACAGTTGGTTAATCACCGACGAACTGGGTGTGGCGACTGGCAATGGGATGCCTGTGCCTCCGGAGGCCTCCAGGCAATGCACGAGGGCTTGGCGGATATTCTTCATCAGTTGTTGACTGCATCTGCCGCAGGTTTCAGCGGCGGAAAAAGGCTGAGATCAATGAGGGGAGCTTCCTCCTCCACCTGTTCCGGCGGCACAGACACCGAACCGACATCAGGCGCATAACCATACTTTTCCAGAAGTTCCACAATATAGCTCGTGGCCCCGTTCAGCGTGGTGAATCTCTGTGTGGCCTGGGCGGTAAGATCCTCACGCAGAGCGCCTGTGATGAAAGCACTTCCCACCATTCCATACGAACCATCCGCCGACGGTCCTTTGTCCGACTCATCATCTGCTGCGATCAGTCTGCCATCCAAAGCCTCCGCAACTCGCCAGGAATGTGTGCCTGAAGGACTGTCGAGAAGCAGTGACCGGTTCAATTGCCCGGAGGCCGTATAGAGCGCCTGCGAATTTCCGGTGATCGCCGAGGCGGAAAAAACTGCTTTCCGCGTGTTGGCGTTGGCTGCGACAAAGAACTTTGCGCCGCTATCTGCCACGGCGTACAAATTGCCACCTTCCTCAGTGGTCAGCACCATCGTCGCTTCACCGCCTTGCGCCGGAGCGATCAGGTAGGCACTTTTGTAGCAGCTGAAATTCACCGACTCCTCCTCTGGAGTGAATACGATTTCGTAAACCAGCCATTGTGCCGGAACCAAATCAAGCGCCGCCAGCCAAAGAAAAACGGTCAAAAAAAGAGTATGGATTCTGCGGGCCAGGGACATGCGGGCGGGTTTGTAGCCGAGACAGACAGGATTGTCGAGCAGCGCGTTGAAACGTTCTTTTAATGCGAACCAACACCTCCTAATGCCACATTAAATTTACGGAAAACTTAACATTTCACGCATTCCATAAAACTAAGCCGCAGAAACCCGGAAGGGTTTATTTGCGGTCTGCGCAACAATGGACAAACAAGAAATTGAAGCGGCAACAAACCAGCTTTTAAGAGTGATCGCCTTTCAAGAAATCTATCTTCAGAGGTTCCAACGAAGAACCATGGAACCTGTTTTCCCTTGCTAGCTACTCGACGGTTGGTTAACCATGCCACCCCCGAAGCCATGCCTGTCACACCACGATCCCTCTTTTGTTTGATCAGCCAGTTGCTAGTCCTGGCACTGCAAACACCGGCCCTTGCCCAATCCTCCAGCAATGGCATCGCAGCTATCGTGAATGGCAACGTCATCACCAAATCTGAAGTTCGCGATGCCGTAACGGCCCAAGAGCAGATGCTGCGCTTTCAAATTCAAAATGACCCCGCCGCCTTGGAGAGGGAACTCAGCAACCTGCGCGCTACGGCTTTGGACAGTCTGATCGATCGCGAGTTGATACTCGCCGAATTCAAGCGCCTCGGAGCCGTGATCAAAAGCCAGTGGGTGGATGATGATGTCAACGGCGTCATCCGCGACAGTTTCAAGGGCAACCGCGACGCCTTTGTCAAAGAACTGGCAAGCACGGGCATGACGGTGAAGAAATTCCGTGATCTGCGCGAGAAGATGATGATCGTTCAGGCAATGCGCGGGAAGCAGGCTTCACAGCAAGCCCCGGCAACCCCCAAGGAGATCGAGGATTTTTACAAGAAGAACATCGAAAAGTGGCGTGAGGGCGGGATGATCAAAATCAGCACGATCACGATTCCAAAATTCAGTGCCGGTGCCTCCGGCAGCGTCGAGGATCAAATCAAAATCGCTCAGGAAATCCGCGGCAAATTGCTCAAAGGAGCCGACTTTGCCACGACAGCGAAAACCTACTCTCAGGACAGCCATGCCGAAGATGGTGGTGCCTGGGATTGGATAGCCAGGGACCAGATGAAGCCGTCCATTGCCAAAGTTGCATTCAGCCTGAAAACAGGAGGCCTGAGCGAAGTCATCAATGACGAAGCCGCTTACATCATCATCGCGTGCGACGCCATCAAGCCAGGCACTGTCAAATCGCTGCAGGAATTGCGTCCGGAAATCGAGCACGCGGTCTCTTCCGAAAAATCCAAAGGTGTCATCGACAAATGGATGGAAGGCTTGCGGAAACGCGCTGTGATCAAGAAGTTTGGCAACTAAACTCATGTCTGACAGACCATGCCGGATATCCTGATGGTCTTTTGCACCTTTCCTGACCTCGAAAAAGCGCGACTGGTTCTGTCCTGATTGAATCAGGATTAGCCGCATGCGTGAACCTCTGCCCAGGCATCGAGTCCATCTACCGTTGGCAGAACCGGCTGGAATCAAACTCTGAAGTGCTGACCATCTTCAAGACCACCGCAACAGCTTATCCAGCCTTCGAGTCCCGCCTTCGTGAACTTCACCCGTATGACATCCCGGAGATCGTGGCCGTGCGCCCGGAGCAAGTTTCGGAAACGTATGCAAAATGGGTAACCGCATCGGCGCTTGTGGACTCTCGGGTATGATGCCAAAGTTCCCGCCATGCCCATCGCCATTTACCACGTCGCCCACATCATTGGATTGATTTTCGTCTTCATCGGTTTCGGAGCCCTGCTTTCGCCCGACTCAGCACGCGGAGCAATGAAGTGGCACGGCACGGGCCTTCTCATCAGTCTGATTTCAGGCTTTGGACTGCTCGCAAAGCTTCAAATCTTTGCCTCCATGCCGGCATGGGTTTGGATCAAGTTCGCTCTTTGGCTCATTCTCGGCTTCCTCCCTGTACTTGCACGCCGCCGTTTTGTCAGTGCTCATCTAGTCGTGATTTTCGCCATCATCGTGGCCGGAACGATGGGCTGCTTGGGCTACCTGAAACCGGCTCTCTAAACCGCTCATGGTCAACTATTACCAATAGACCGTTCCAGTGCATTTTAAAAAAGTCAGCCTAGCCGCACCAAGAGTTCAGCGCTCAACGCGAGACTAAAAATTGCATCGAGACTGGCAAAACCCGTTGGACTGCTTTTCCACCCCGTTCAAAGAGAGTCCATTCGAGCTTTAATGAGTATTGACTTTGCGCTTGTGCGCCGTGTTTTTCTGCGTGGTTTTGCGGGTTCAGGATGTATTTGACGCCCTTATGCCACTGGGGTATGCAAGCCAACTAATTACGATGAGAAACTGTTACCGACCCACATCCCGCCTAGGTCTCACGATTCTTGAATCATTCGTCACGCTGACTGTGTGCATTTTGATTCTTATAGTTGCGGTGCCGGTCAGCTTGGTTCGTTTCAATGTAATTAAACAGGCTACTTCAGGATCAAACAATGGTCCCGCAAACAATGGTCCCGCAACAAAGGAGTCAGCCCCAATTCAGGTGGCACCAATACCCGTCCAGACCCCGCCAAAGCGGCCAGAAGTTCCTGGCATAGATTCTTCCGGGCGCTTTATCTTTGAAGGACAGCCCAAGTCTAAATCTCCTGATGATTTGAAAAAGCCCTGATTAGGCACTGCCTAATTCAACACATCGCCTGCGATGTCTGACCATGAGATACCAAGCACCTCCACGGAACATCGTCGGCTAAAGAGACGACTTTCTGCTGATGAAAAACTGCTCATTGATCGGATCAAGCTAGCCGATGAGAATGGCGGTCGCCTCCCATGCGAGACTCTGGAATTTAATTCCTCCAACCCAAAGGCTGCGGATCGAAATCCGTCGACGCTAATGAGTGAAAGGCGACCTGGTGCAGGCTGCCGCCGGATTGCCAAGCTAAGTTTTCGCATTCTGTGTTGGTTATACCTCATGATCACCGGGGGCTTGATCTTTGGCATGCATTATTCGGGGCAGGGTAATGTGACACTTGCCGCTTTGATGTATGCACCACCTCTGATCTGGCTGCCTCCCGGGTTGGTGCTTCTGCTGCCTGTGCTCTTCTTTGATTGGAAATCCGGGTTGTGTTTGCTGGCCTCAATCATGGCCTTCTTTGCGTTGCATCTCGACTTTCAAACCAGGACAACCACGGCTTTGGCAAAAGTGAAAGCTCCGAACACGGTCAGGGTTCTATCCTGGAATCGAGGGCAAGGCAAAAAGGCCTCACTGAGCGCCTTGAAATCCGATCTTCACTTGGATTTGATCCTCCTCCAGGAAGCCAGGCTTTCCAATTATTTACACAATCCAGACTACAGCGAATTTCAGGACATTCAGTCAATGAATGACGTCGTCATCTTGAGTCGGACACCCATTCTTGAATTGACCCCAATCTATAGAACCGGCAGCAAACTTGCCCATCCGGATGGTCTGCCTTGGGGAATGCGATGCGTGGTGTTCATTGCCGGCCAGCGCTGTGTCATCTATAATCTGCATCTCCCCACGCCGCGGGATGCCTTGGAATCTTATATGCGTGGTGCCTGCCTCTGGGGTGTTATCGGCCTTGTTCCATACGAGCCATGGCAAAGAAAGCGGGAACTGCACGAATCATTTTGGAAACCCTATTTGGACTTCTCTCTCTCTCTTCAAAAGCAACTCCTTGCGGAATCAGACCCCGTAATCTTGGCAGGAGATTTCAACACCCCGCCCATGGGCCCCATCCACAGACAACTCACCAAAGGTCTTCAAGATTCACATATTGCCGCCGGTTCAGGCTTCGGGTTTACTTTTCCAGGTGACACCCACAACCCCCTGAGTCTCTTTCAGCCCTGGTTGCGGCTTGATCGTATCCACTTCTCCAAACATTGGCAGGCCCTGCACTGCAGCACCTATGACATGCCGGCCCAGCATCTGCCCGTCATCGCTGAACTCCAGCTCTTGCCTTCCCCTCACCAATGAATCCATCAAACCTTGAATCGGCCGGCGAATCACGGCCTCGGTTACTGTGGGTGAATGTCCGCCTGCTTCATCCGCTCAATGGCGGCGACCGTCTGCGCACTTATCACATGCTTCGGCAGATCAAAAAGCACTGCCGCATCACCTATGTCTGCCCGAGAGCGCCACAC
>CANJVS010000046.1 GCA_947477755.1 Verrucomicrobiaceae bacterium
CCGCTCGGAAGCGGCAAGCCCGTGGGCGCTGGCAATTCCACAGGATTCTCCGGAACGGGGATCTTGGTATTGCAACCTGGGCAGCGAACGACTTTACCGAACATTTCCGGCTCAGCCTTAAGCTGCATGTCACATGAGGGGCACTTGAATTTCACGGTGGGGTTTGCTGTTGGGTTGATTGAGACGCTTTCAGAAATCGAACTGTCTAAATTCCGATTCAAGCGGAGTGCGTTCCAATCAACAAGCCCTTTTCATGCTTTGAATACGCGCTTTTGCGATCTTTGTCGGAATTGGGCGGTCAATTTCACCAATTCCCCGCCGCGATGAACGCTTCAGGCATGGCATAAATGGGTTCTTGCTTCGGGTAGCCCCCTTTCCTATCCTCGGTTCAGCGTTTCATGAAATTTTCCCTCCTTGCCCTCGCCTGCGCCTTCACCAGCAATTCCCTGCTGCACGCCAATCCTGAAATCCCCCGAGCTGTGGCACAGAGTTTTGGGGAGACAGTGGCGGGAAATATCCTTCTCATCAAGGGCACCGGAACCACCTCTGAACCCGTGGAGTGGGTTGTTTATTCACGTGATGCCTTCCGCAACGATGAAATTCTGCGCATCACCGTGAAACTGGATGGCACTCAATGGAATGCTGCACCAGCCGGAGCAGGCACAAAAATTCTCTCCCCCGCCCCACCGCGGATCCTGGACTTTGCCAAGCTGCGTGAACGCAGCGCCGATGCGCGCGTGGTCGCGGCCAAGGCGGCCGCGCTGGCCCAGAGCACATTCGCCAGCGTGGATTACCAACTCGCGACCAATCCGGAAACCGGTTCACTTGAGTGGGGATTGGCTCTGAAAGATGATACCGGCTATGAGGTGGGTTTCTGTGTGGTCTCCGCCGAGACCGGTGCACTTAACTTCCAGGATTGGACTCCGCGCTTCAACACGGGTCCCGTCCCTGCCGCTACCAGCAGTGAGGGTGAGCGTGCAGCCAAGGCCGTGAAACGCGCCGCTCGCAAGGCCTGGAACTGGACTGATAAAGCGCGAGTTGAGACAAAGAGCTTCTTTCGCGAATTATTCCGCTGATCTCCAAATACTCAGGCATCCACCTATAAAAGTCCCAATTTGAGTCAATCCGTGCCGCATTTTCCGGTACTCAATCCTAGTGACTAAAGACGTTTTTACACCTTGACGCATCAGCGCTAGACCAGCATTACTAAACGCCCTGTCCGCCCAAGACCGGAACCAATTTCAGACATCATCTCTCATTTCTATGAACAGAGTCTCATTCCCGACACAAATCGTTCTCGGTCCAATACTGGCCCTCGCGCTCCTTGGTAGCCCTGCCAGCCATTTAAATGCCCAGGTCTCCCTCAAATCGCCTGCCGCAGCCAATCTCAAAATCGTCCGCCAAGTGGATGTGATTTTTAAAGGGATGGCCACCATGGATGCCAACCGTGTGCGTTCCCAGATGTCCACCCGTGTTGGAGAGCCTTACACCAATGAAGCAGTCGAGCGGGATATCCGCACGCTGTATGGAACAGGAGCTGCTGAAAATGTGGACATTCAAGCCGTGGACGTCGCGGGAGGCGTGCGGGTCGTCGTAACCATTTCTGGTCGTGGCGGCATCGGTGAAATCAGCTTCCTGGGAAATGCAGCTTTTGATAATGAGAAGCTGCGCAAAGAAATCGAAATCAAAGTCGGTGATCCTGTCAATGACGCCAAGCTGGCCGCAGCCCAGCAGAAAATCCGCGTACTCTATGAAAAGAAAGGTTTCTCCGATGTCAGTGTCACCTACGACGTGACTCCCTCGGCGAAAGAGGGATTCACCAGCGTGCTCTTCAAAATCGAAGAAGGCGGGCGCGGCATGATCGGAGACATCCGCTTTGAGGGCAACAACGCCATCACGGCCCGCAAGTTGATGGATAAAATCAAGAGCAGGGAAAAGACTTTTTACCGCATCTGGGGTAAGGCCGGCAAGCTCGACAACCAGACCGTGCTCGACGACGTGAGGGCCATTGAAGAAGCTTTTCAGGACGAAGGCTACGTTTATGTCAAAGTGGGCTACCGGCGCGAACCGATCGACGAGAAGAGTGTGGCGCTGATCTTTGAAATCAACGAAGGCGGCAAATACGATGTGGGAACCGTGGAGATTCAGGGCAATACCATCTTCTCCAAAGAGGAACTCACCCCAGCCATCCTTACTGAGACTGGTTCGGTTTATTCCGGCACCGAAGTGCGCAAGGATGAGAAAATGATTCTCGATTACTATGGCTCGCGTGGCTACGCGGATGCCCGAGTGGACACCCAACTTTCGGACGCTGGACCAGGCAAGCTCAATGTCGCTTTCATTATTTTTGAAGGCGGCAAATCGTTCATCCGCAAGGTCAACATCAGCGGAAACTCGAAGACGAAAGATGAAGTGATTCGCCGTGAATTGACCTTCGCACCCGGAGAAGAACTCAATACAGTGAAGCTCGAAACAGCCAAGAGTGTGCTGGAGAACATGAATTACTTCGAAGGCAAGGGTGAGGCCAATCCTCTGACCGTTCGTCCGATCGCCACCGAGGTGGATGGCTTCAAGGACGTCGAGGTCAACGTGACCGAAAAATCCACAGGGTCCGTGAACTTCGGAGCAGGTTTCAGTTCCATTGACAGCCTTGTCGGGTTTGTGACGGTAACCCAAACGAATTTCGACATCTCTGACTGGAAGGACTTCCGCGGAGCAGGCCAGCGCTTCAACATGAACCTTCGCTACGGTACGCGCACCTCCACGTTCGACATGAACTGGACAGAGCCTTGGTTCCTGGGACAGAAACTGGCTCTTACAACCCATCTGTTTTATCAGAATCTCAACTATCTTTCCACGCGCTTCAGCCAAGTTAACATCGGAGCCTCGATCGGCCTGAGAAAGCAACTCAGCCAATTCTCCTATATTGAGGGCACCTACACACTTCAGCAGGTTACGATGGATGTGGATAAAGGCCTCAACACCTCCAAATTCCTGAAAAATGAGGATGGCACCTTCATCGAAAGCAAGCTTGATCTGAATTACGTTCACGACACCCGAGACAGTATCTTCATCACCCGCAAAGGCCACAAGCTGGAAGCTGGGATGATGGCTGCCGGTCTGGGTGGTGACGTGAAGGCCTGGGGTGGTAATATCGGAGGTCAGCAATTCTTCTCCCTTCCAGGTGACACCATTCTGAGCTTCGAAGGGATGGCACGCTGGGTGCAGGGAGACAATGTGCCGATCTTCGAGCGCCTCTTCCTCGGCGGAGCCAACAATCTGCGTGGCTATGATTACCGTGATGCGGGTCCAAAGGATGCAAGGGGAGAGCCCATCGGTGGTAACATGTCGATCTATGGTTCCACTGAATACAGTTTTCCGATCATCGAAAAAGTTCGCGGCGCTGTTTTCTGGGATGTCGGCATGGTTTCCGGTGATTATAACAGCACAGACGCTAAAAATGCAGGAACCATCATCGGAGATGGAGAAATCTATTCCAACGTCGGCATCGGCGTGCGCATGTTCCTCCCAATTGGCCCGATCCGTGTCGATCTCGGCTTGCCGATGGTTAAAGACAAGTATGTCGGTCAGAGCCCCCGGTTCAATTTCAACATGGGCTACAAATTCTAAATTCCTGCCAATCGAACACTTCGACTCCTGCCGTTTACTCACCCTGCTCCTATGATTCGTACCATCATTTTCGCTCTATCGCTCACAGCGCTTGCCTCCAGCCATGCGGCTGACCTCAAATTCGGCGTCGTTGACATGTCCAAGGCCTTCTCGGAATTCTTCAAAACCAAGGAGGCCGCCGAAAAATTCAAGGGCAACCTCGACAAGGCGCAGAAGGAAATGAATGACCGCTGGGTCGTCTACAAAAACTTGATGACGGACATGCAGAAGCTCAAGAAGGAAGCAAGTGACCCCATCATGACTCAGGACGCCCGCCAGAAGAAGGCCGTGGAGTTCGAAGAAAAGGCCAAGGACCTGCGCGCACTCGAACAGGAGATCGGCGAGGCGCAAAATCGCCGCAGCAGCCAACTCAAACAGGAAGACATGAGCATCCGCAAAGGCATCTATGACGAGATCCTCGTGGTGGTCAGGGAGAAATCCAAAAGTGAGGCCTATGACTTCGTCTTCGACAAATCCGGCATGAGCCTCTCCACCGTGCCAATGCTGGTTTATTATAAGGATGCCGTGGACATCACCGACCAGATCATCACTGAACTCAACAAAAACGCGGCAGCCGGCGCAGCCGCCCCCGCTG
Source organism: Verrucomicrobiaceae bacterium (assembly GCA_947477755.1). GTDB lineage: Bacteria > Verrucomicrobiota > Verrucomicrobiia > Verrucomicrobiales > Verrucomicrobiaceae > Prosthecobacter. The sequence goes on from CANJVS010000046.1 coordinate 4,265, forward strand.
CCGCCAAAGAAGAGAAGAAACCCTGATCTTATTTTTTCAAATTTCCTGAGGCACGCCGACCAACCCCGGCGTGCCTCTTTCTTTTGATCAGCCATGAGCAACAGCATCAGCCACCAGCGTCTCGCCGAACTTGTCGGCGGAGAACTCATTCAGGGAGACCCCGCAGGATTGGTCACCGGATTAAACTCAATCACTGAAGCCTCCGCCGGGGAAGTGACCTTTCTGGGTAACTCACGCTATTTGGCCGCGCTGAAGACCACGAAAGCAACCGCCATCCTGGTGGATCCAAACTTCAGCGAACTCATGGATGGAGTCGCTCTCATCCGTGTGGCCAATCCTACATTTGCCTTCTCCAGTGTGATCCGGCATTTCGGGCCACCGCCGAGGGCCTTTGTTCCTGGCGTTCATCCTTCCGCCGTGGTTTCTGCATCTGCTGTGTTTGATCTTCAAAAAGTCAGCATCGGCCCATGCGCTGTGATCGAGGATGACGTGGTCATCGGCGATGGGACCATCGTCAATGCAGGCGTGTTTATTGGCCAGGGCACGCGAATCGGGGCAGACTGTGTGCTGCACACCCATTGCACGATCAAGGAGCGCTGCGTGCTCGGCAATCGCGTCATCATCCATTCAGGCAGCGCCATCGGCACCGATGGATTTGGTTACGAATTCTCCAAGGGCAGGCACCTCAAAATTGACCAAGTCGGCATGGTGCAAATTGATGACGATGTGGAGATCGGCTCCTGCACCACCATCGATCGGGCACGGTTCGGCCGCACCTGGATTGGCGAAGGCTGTAAGATCGACAATCTCGTGCAAATTGGCCACAACGTGACGCTTGGGAAGCATTGTGTCATTGTCTCACTGGTCGCACTTGCCGGCAGCACACGCTTCGGAGACTACGTCACCATCGCCGGACAGGTCGGTGTCAGCGGCCATCTGGAAATTGCCAGCAAAGTCATCCTGCTAGCCCGGGCTGGTGTGACGAAAAACATCACTGAACCCGGAGCCTACTCAGGTTTCCCCGCCAAACCGCTCATGGAGGGTCATCGGATCCAAGCCGCAACGCGCAAGATTCCAGACATGCTTGGGCGCATCAAAGAACTCGAAAAGCGTCTCGCCGCTCTAGAAAATCAGGGGAAATAGCCCTGCATGCCGACTGGAGCGCTGTGGCGAATTTGACCCAAAGATTGCGCTCCATTCGCACGCGCTGAATCCGGCCTGAACCAACACGGGCAGCGGGCTGTGCATTGACAATTCATGAGGTGGACCGCACCCTCAGCGTTATGTCAGCCTGGATCATGCGCGCCCTTATTCTTTGCAGTTTATTTGGCGGATTGACATGGTTCCATCAGGCACGCTCGCAACGACCGGCGCGGGTCGATCTGGCTCGCGAAAAAGGCATTTTGATCATCGGCAACGGAGCCGAACCCGCCACGCTGGACCCGCACCTCGCAACAGGCGTGCCTGAACACCACCTCTTTGATGCACTCTTTGAAGGACTCGTGGCGGCGACGGTGGAAAATTCCGATGCCAATGGCCCTGGAGTCGCCACGCACTGGGACACGAGCGACTCCACGACCTGGACGTTTCATCTGCGCAAGGATGCCCGTTGGAGTGATGGCGTGCCGCTCACCGCTCATGATTTTGTGTGGTCTTTCCAGCGCATCCTCTCGCCTCTTCTGGGTGCCGAATATGCGGAGATGCTTTACCCAATGGTCAAGGCGCGTGAATTCAATCAAGGCACGCTCACCGACTTCAGCCAGGTAGGGGCAAAGGCTCTGGATGACCACACGCTGCGCATCACCTTGAACGGCCCAGCACCCTATTTCCCGTCCATGTTGAAGCATTACTCCTGGCATCCCGTGCCACGCCACGTGATCGAGCGTTTCGGCAGGATGACCGATCGCGACACGAAATGGACCCGGGTCGGCAGCATCGTCGGCAACGGCCCGTTTCAGCTCAAAGAATGGCGCTACACGCACTCCATCACCGTCGCGCGCAATCCGCATTACTGGGATGCCGCCACCGTAAAACTGAATGAAATCATTTTTGTCCCCATCGTCAGCGATGCCACGGAGGAGCGCGCCTTCCGGGACGGGCAGATTCATGCGACTGAATCGGTGCCGCTCTCACAGGTGCCCGAGTATCGGGAAAAGCATCCGGAGGTGTTTCACGAAAACGCACTCCTCAGCACTTACTTCTATCGCGTCAATGTCACGAGGCCGCCGATGAATAACAAACTTGTTCGTCAAGCGCTGGCGATGGCGATTGATCGTTCCGGTCTGATCCGCAACATCCTGCGCGCCGGGCAGAAACCCACCACAGGCTTCACGCCGCCAGGTGCCGGAGAGGGTTATGAGGCGCCAGATATGTTGCGCTTTGATCCTGATGGCGCGCGCAAGCTGCTCGCGGAGGCGGGGTATCCTGATGGCAGGGGGTTCCCGAAATTCGAGATCCTCATCAACACGCTCGAGTCCCACCGCACCATCGCCGAGGCGATTCAGGAGATGTGGAAGAAAAACCTGCATATCGATGTGGGCGTGCTCAATCAGGACTGGGGCGTGTACCTCGACTCTCAAAAGCGACTCGACTATCAGGTCTGCCGTGCTGGCTGGGTCGGTGATTTCCTGGATCCCTTCACCTTTCTCAGTCTCTGGCAAACAGGTGATGGCAACAACCAGACAGGCTGGAGCAACCCGCGCTACGATGCGCTCCTGCAGGGCTCGCTTCGGGAAGGCGACACCAAAAAGCGACTGGCTCTGCTCACAGAGGCGGAAACTCTTCTGCTCGATGAACTGCCCGTGCTGCCCATCTACTGGTACGTTCGCCCGACACTCGTCCGGCCTGAAGTGCTCGGCATGAAATCATCACTGTTGGAACATCGCTGCTACAAGGCGATCCACTTTGCGAAATGAATCAGGCCAGGAGCCCCTGAAGCAGTTTCCCGTGAACATCCGTCAGGCGGAAATCGCGCCCTTGAAAGCGGAAGGTCAGCTTCTCGTGCTCCAGTCCCATCAGATGCAGGATCGTGGCGTGGATGTCATGCACGTGGGCTTTGTTTTCGACGCCATCAAAACCCAGTTCATCCGTCTTGCCAAAGGTCTGACCAGCCTTGATACCGCCACCGGCGAACCACATGGTGAAGGCGTCAATGTGATGATTGCGGCCCGTCTTGTCACGGCTCTCGCCCATCGGCGTGCGGCCGAATTCGCCACCCCATACCACCAGAGTTTCCTCCAGCAGGCCGCGTGATTTCAGATCACGGATCAAGGCGGCACAGGCCTGGTCGACCTCGCGCACCACCTTGGGGAAATCATCCTCCAGCGTTTCACCTTTGCCGCCGTGGCTGTCCCAGCTTGAGTGATAAAGCTGAACAAAGCGCACCCCGCGCTCCACGAGCCGGCGGGCTAACAAACAATTGCGGGCAAAGGATGGCTTCGCGGGATCGACACCGTAGAGATCGAGCGTGGATTTTGATTCGCCCTGGATGTCGATCAGCTCAGGTGCGCTGCTTTGCATCCGATAGGCCATTTCATAGGCATTGATGCGTGTCTGAATTTCATCATCGCCCGTCTCGACCAGGCGCTTCAAATTCAAATCACGCACGACATCGATCACCCGGCGCTGGCTGTGCGCGGTCACACTTGCCGGCGTGCTTAGATTGAGAATCGGCTCGCCCTGACTGCGCAGCGGCACGCCCTGATAGGTGGTGGGCAGAAAGCCGCTGCCCCAGTTGACCGCTCCGCCGCGCGGACCGCGCGGACCGCTCTGCAGCACGACGAAACCAGGCAGGTCGCTCGACTCGCTGCCGATGCCGTAGGTCGCCCAGGCACCCATGGACGGACGGCCAAACTGCCCGCTGCCCGTGTTCATGAAGAGCTTGGCCGGAGCATGATTGAACAGGCTCGTCTGGCAGGTGGTGACGATGCTGATGTCATCCACGATTCCCGCCGTGTGCGGCAGCAGATCGCTGACCCAGGCACCGCTTTGACCGTGTTGCTTGAACTGACGCCGCGCGCCCAGCAGCTTCACGCTGTGGCTCGTGCCCATGAAAGCGAAACGCTTGCCTTCGATGTAGCTTTGCGGGATCGGCTGGCCATTCAGCTCCTGCAGTCTGGGTTTGTAATCAAACAACTCCAACTGCGATGGACCGCCCGCCATGAAGAGGAAGATCACATTCTTCGCCTTCGCCGGGTGGTGTCCTTTGGGCGTCACTCCCGGCGCGCCTGCTGCTGCGCTTGCCGCATTCAGCCCGCGCTCCGCCATCATCGATGCCAGCGCGACGCCACCGATCCCCATGCCGCATTGGCTGAAGAAATGGCGTCGTGTGTTCTGGAGCAGTGAAGGAGGCATTGAGAATGACGAAATCAGAATGGCGAATGACGAACTGGGAAGATCGAATGACCCATGCCCCAGTAACTACGCTCGACATCTCCCTGTTTTCACTTCTGATTTTTATCTCTACAAGAACCTTGATGCGATGCCGCTCACGGCCTCGTGAGCATCACCTCGCCGGTGGTTTTTTCGGTGCCGGTGAGTGGTGGCAGCAGGTAGTGGCCTTCGCCGATGAGTGTGTCTGGATTCGTGGCGGGCTGGCGGAGGATGCCGCTGAAGGTGACGGGGCGTTTGATGGCGTCCATCAGCTCAAAGCTGCCGGTGAAGGTGCCGGTAGTCGGCATGAAGGTGAGCGTCTTCCACTTGGTCGGGTTGGCTGCGGCTGTGAGCACGCTGACTGCATTCGCTGTGCTCAGCGCGAGTCGTGTTGGCAGGTTTATTTGCGAAGCACTGTTCGTGTCGCTGTGACTGACGCCAAAGCTGATGCTGGTGCCGGTCAAACCGAGGCGCTGAGCGAGTGTGATCGCTGGCGCGGTGGTTTTCGGTGCCAGCCAGGGGTCAATCATCATCACGGTGTTCACGGGGCCGAAGCTGGTGCGATACGAGACATCGGCGGGCAGGCCGGTCTTTTTCCAAGTGAGGCTGGACTGCGCGAGGTAGCGTCGGCCCGTGAGCATGGGATGCTCGGCGAGAGTGAAGCTGCCCGCGAGGAAGGACTGCGTGCGTGCGACGAGGTAAGGCTGCACGAAGAGTCGATAGCCGGGATTGCTCTCGACATCAGGACTGAGCGCGCTGGTAAAGCCCGTGCCATCTCCAAGCTTGCCCGCGAGAGTCATGACGCCAGTGGTGCTGATGCTCGCTGTGGCCCAGCCTGCTCCTTCAGGCACGGTGCCACCGGTGGAAGCAGCGGGCTCCAGCACGGCGGTGTGTGTTCCGGTATAGGCGATGGTTTTAGTGCTGATTTTTTGGCCATCCGTAGCGATGCCGAGAGGCTGGCTACTGCGTGCCGCGCTGGCGTTCACATCACCGACAATCGGCAGCGTGAACTCGATGCGATAAGGAACCTTGCCTGTGCCGACGAGCGTCGTGGCAGTACTGGTGGCTTCTTCGCCGACGGTGAGAAGTGGGCCGCTGAAGGACACGGCGCTGGTCTCGGTGGCGGTAGCGAGCTTGGCGGTAAAAGTCTTGCTCGTCGCCGCAACGGTGATGCTCAGCTTACCCACAGGCTTGGAGTCGCTATCCACGAGCAAGGCTTCGTAGTTACCAGCGAAGCTCTCCACGACCATCGTGCCTTGCAGATAGATGAAGCTGTAGTTCAGCGCGGTGGCAGCACTGGCGGTGATGGGGTAAACGCCGCCCACACTGGCAAGCGTCGTGGTCGTGGCGGGCACAGGGGCTTTGGTTATGACGGCTGCGGTGTCACCGCCTTGGTAGCCTGTGATTGTATAAGTCAGCGCTGGGTTGGGCTGCCCGGCAAATTTGCGTTTGTTATCCGGTGTGACGTAGAGATGGGCTTTAGCGATGATGAGCGTGCCGGTCTTGGTCACGGCTCCTGCCACAGCACTCACTGCGTAGCTACCTGCGGCGGTGGGGGGCGTGGTCACATAGGTGGTGCCTGCCTTGTAAGTGATGATTGCCGAGCCCTCTCCAAGAGCGCTGATGAACTTGGGCGTGCCGTCGTAGCGCTGGCTCAGATTGACCAACGTCAGCACCGTGGGATCAGCTTTGACGATGACGGTCTTCACCACTGGCGTGGCTGCTTTGTAACTGCCTCCGCCAACCTGAGTGGCCTCCACAATAACATTGCCTGCTCCACTGAGTGTCAAAACACCACCACTTAGGCTGGCCGGGCCTAACACCACGCGCAGCGCGACAGGCAGCCCAGAGTTAGCCTCCGCCGTCAGCGTCAGCGGACTCTGACTCAGGTAAACCGTGGTGGGCGGTATGAAGGTGATTGTCTGCGTCAGCGTTGGCACCCCTGTGCCTTCTAAGGTGAAGCTAAAAGGCCCCTCGTCGAGATCATCATTGGCGATGTTCACCGTCGCCCGGTGAAGTCCGGTGCTGGCAGGATCGAACACAACCCCGAAAGTCGTCGAGCCACCCACCAGCAACGGCGTTGAAGGCTGCACCTGCAGCGTAAAACTGGACGATCCGCTTAGCGACACCAGCGGCGTGCCAGTGAGGTTCAGCGCCGCCGTGCCGGTGTTCTTTATCGTGAAGTTCTTCGTAACCACAACACTGCTGATTCCCACGTTGCCAAAGTCAAAGAACCCACCATCGGGGATGGTCACGTTCACTACCTGCTCCACGCTGATTTCGGGTGCCGTAACCATCAGGATAAACGTGTCGCTGCCTGTGAGTTCACCATCGCTCACCGTGATCGTCAGAGTTGCTGTCCCTGACTGATTCGCAGCAGGCATGATTGCCACCGTTCGGCTTGCCCCACTGCCGCCAAACACCATGTTTGCATTCGGCACCAAGACCTGATTGCTTGAAGTGCCGCTCACCGTCAGTGAACTCGCCGCCGTTTCAAGATCACCAATGCTGAAGGCAATGGCTTCCGTTGTTGAATTGAAGAGAATGCTCCGATCAACCAGCTCACTGATCGCTGGCTCATCATTCACTGAGTTAACTGTGAGGACGAAGCTGTCACTTGTAGTCGCAGTTCCGTCGCTGACCGTCACCATGATAGTCGACGTGCCAAACTGGTTGGCGGCAGGTGTGACCGTCAGCGTGCGACTCGCGCCGCTGCCTCCGAAAACGATGCTCGCATTGGGCACGAGCGCTGTGTTACTCGATGAACCGCTGATCGTTAGGGAAGCTGCCACGGTCTCGCCATCGCCATCACCGATCGTGACGGCGATGGCCGAAGTGGTAGTGTCCTCATTGATTGCGGTGTTTACGATGTCACTGATCGTCGGCGCATCATTCACTGCATTGACCGTAAGCACGAAGGTGTCACTCGTCGATGCCGCGCCGTCACTGGTCGTCACCATGATGGTTGAGGTGCCAAACTGGTTGGCTGCGGGTGTAATCGTCAGCGTGCGACTCCCTCCGCTGCCCCCGAAGACAATGTTGGTGTTGGACACCAGCGCCGTGTTACTTGATGAACCACTGATGGTTAGCGAAGCTGCCACGGTCTCGACATCTCCAATCGTGAAGGCGATGGCCGAGGTGGCTGTGTCTTCGTCAGTTGTGGTGTCAGCGATATCCGTGATCGTTGGCTCATCATTCACTGAGTTAACTGTGAGGACGAAGCTGTCACTTGCAGTCGCAGTTCCGTCGCTGACCGTCACCATGATAGTCGACGTGCCAAACTGGTTGGCGGCAGGTGTGACCGTCAGCGTGCGACTCGCGCCGCTGCCTCCGAAGACGATGCTCGCATTGGGCACGAGCGCTGTGTTACTCGATGAACCGCTGATCGTTAGGGAAGCTGCCACGGTCTCGCCATCGCCATCACCGATCGTGACGGCGATGGCCGAAGTGCCGAGACTCCTGAATCC
>CANJVS010000047.1 GCA_947477755.1 Verrucomicrobiaceae bacterium
CATGTTCAATGCGTCCGAACAGGATCTCCCGCTGCTTAAACTCGGCCAGATCGTGACGCTCACCGCCCCGCACCTGCCCGGGCAAACGCTGAAATCGCGCATCGCCGCGATCAATCCCAACCTCGAAACCATGACCCGCTCCGCCATGGTGCGTGTTGTGCTGGAAAATCCGGATCGCACGATCAAAAACAACACCTTTGCCGAGGGCACCATCGAACTCGAGGCGCCTGAAGTCATCGCCATTCCGCGCACGGCTGTCCTCTGGCCCGGCAATTCACCACGTGTCTTTGTTGAGATGGCCACAGGCACCTACCAGCATTGCAACGTCAAACTCGGTCGCGCTGGCGATGCACTGTGGGAAATCATTGACGGTCTCAAGGAAGGCGACCGCATCGTCACCAGCGGCAACATGCTCATCGACAGTCAGGCTCAGATCAATGCCTTGGCAACGCCTGCCGGTTCCTCACCCGTTGAAGCGTCATCCATGACCAGCGACAACGCCGCGCTCAGAGCCTGGTTCAAGGCGGTCGCCACACTCAATTTCGCTCTTGCCAGCGACGATCTCGCCGCTGCAAACGCCGCCTTGAAACACCTCTCCCCTGCCCCCAATGGCCTCGTCAAAACCGCAGCACCAGTCCCTGGCACCGATCTCAAAACAATGCGCCAGGCGTTTCTCCCATGGAGCCAGGAGACCGCAGCGCTGGCAGTGAAATTGAAATCCAGGATTCCTGATCTTCACATCTTTCGCTGCTCCATGACCCATGATCTCTGGCCCGGCGCTCCTGCCAACGCCGGATGGATTCAACTCAGCACCGCGCTGCGCAATCCCTACTGGGGCAAGGAAATGCTCGAGTGCGGAATGGAAGTGAAACCATGATCAACGCGCTCATCACCTGGTCGTTGAAGAACCGCTTTCTCGTGGTCTGCGCCACGCTGTGTGTCATTGCTTTTGGGATCAAGGCAGTGCGCGAGACTCCGGTGGATGCGATTCCCGATCTCAGCGAAAATCAGGTGATCGTGTTTGCCGACTGGATGGGCCGCAGTCCGCAGGAAGTGGAGGATCAGGTGACGTATCCGCTTTCCGTGAATCTTCAGGGCCTCTCTGGCGTGAAAACCGTGCGGGCGGTGAGCATGTTTGGATTCTCGCTGGTGACTGTGATTTTCGATGATGATGTCGAATCGGCCAAGGCACGTCAGCGCACTTTGGAACGGCTTGATTTGCTCGATCTACCATCCGGTGTGAAGGCGAAACTGGGCCCTGATGCCACGGGCCTCGGCTGGGTGTATCAGTATTACCTCGATGTCGATCCGGCAGAGAGAGGCCGCTATGACCTTGGTGAATTGCGATCATTGCAGGACTACCACATCCGCTACCAGCTCAATGCCGTGCCCGGCGTGGCCGAGGTGGGCAGTGTGGGTGGCTTTGTGCGGCAGTATCAGATTGAAGTGGACTCGCAGAAGATGCGCGCGGTCGGCGTGTCAATGAACATGGTCATGATGGCCGTCGGGCAATCAAACCTCAATGTCGGCGGCAAGACCATCGAGGAGAATGGCATGGAGTTTGTGGTGCGCGGCATCGGCTTGATCCGCAACGTGGCGGATCTCGAAAAGACCGTGCTCATGGAAAAATCAGGCACACCGGTTTATCTCAAGGACGTGGCACGCATCGAACTCGGCGGCGACTTCCGGCGCGGCACACTTGATTCAAATGGCCTCGAAGTTGTTGGTGGCACCGTCGTGATGCGCACAGGTGCCAATGCTCGGGAGGTGATCGCGCGGGTGAAGGATAAAATCGCACAAATCGCGCCAAGCCTGCCGCCGGGCGTGAGCATCAAGCCTTTCTATGATCGCAGCGAACTCATCGACCGGAGCATCACCACGCTGAGGACGGCGCTGAGTGAGGAGATCATCTTGGTCATCCTCGCGCACATCATCTTCCTGTTTCATTTCCGCAGCATCCTGATCGTGACCCTGCCGCTGCCAATCTCGATTTTGATCTCGTTCATCCTGATGCGTCAGTTCGGGTTCACCTCAAACATCATGAGCTTGTCGGGCATCGCCATCGCCATCGGCGTGCTGGTCGATGCCGCCATCGTGATCACGGAGAATGTGATTCGGCGCTGCAGCATGGGCTTTCCAGACGGTGATGAACCTTTCGATCCCGTCACACAGCCTCAAAAGGCCATGCTGCTTGTCTCTGAAGCCTGCAAGCAGGTTGGCCGGCCGATCGTCTTTTCGATGGGCATCATCATCCTCGCCTTTGTGCCCGTGTTCGCGCTCAGTGGTCAGGAGGGCAGACTGTTTCATCCACTTGCCTTTGCGAAGACCTTTGCCATGCTCGGTGCCACCCTGCTCGCCGTGACTGTCGTGCCGGTTCTTTGCACTCTGCTTGTTCGCGGACCGTTTCACCCGGAGGAGCGCAACGTCGTCATGCGCTTCCTTTTGAAACTCTATGATCCAGCGCTCGACTTCGCGCTCAGAAGCCGCAAAACCGTGCTCGGCATCGCGGCGGCCATTCTGACGGCTGCGCTGGTTCTTGTTCCACGCATGGGCAGCGAGTTCATGCCGCCGCTCAATGAGGGCAGCCTCATGCTCATGCCAAGCTTCGTGCCCGCGACCTCACTCAGCGAGGTGAAGCGCGCCATGGCCTGGCAGGATCAGGTGATCGCCGGTTTTCCCGAAGTGCGCAGCGCCGTGGGCAAACTCGGTCGCGCCGAAAGCGCCACCGATCCCGCACCGACCGAGATGATCGAAACCACGATCATGCTCAAACCCGAAAGTGAATGGCGCCCAGGCATGACCAGGGATCAACTGATCAGCGACATGATGAATACCCTGCGCTCGGTCCCGGGTTCCGTGCCAGGCTTCCTGCAACCCATCGAGGGCCGCGTGCTGATGATCTCCACCGGCATCCGCTCGCAGCTCGGCGTGAAGATCTTCGGCAGCGATCCCGCCAGGCTCCAGCAGGCCGCGCTGGATGTGCAGCGCATCGTCCAGCAAGTGTCCGGTGCCACTGGGGTGACACCCAGCCGCATCATCGGCAAGCCTTACCTGAATATCGAAGTCAATCGCGACGCCATCGCCCGCTTCGGCATGAGAGCGCAGGATGTGCTGGAGGTTGTCGAAGTCGGGCTCGGCGGCAAAACCATCACTAATGTCATCGAAGGGCGCCGGCGAGTTCCTGTTCAAGTAAGACTGCAACGAAGCGAACGCGAAGACCTCACACGACTCAAGGATGTGCTCATCACCGCACCGAACGGACAGGTCATTCCGCTCGGCCAGGTTGCCAGCATCAGCCGTGTCGAAGGCCCCAATGAAATCACCAGCGAGAACGGTCAACTCCGGGCTTACGTGCAGGCAAACGTCACCGGCCGCGATCTCGGAAGTTTCGTTGAAGAAGTGAAGTCCAGACTGCAAAAGGAGATCGCACCGGATCTCGCGAAGCAAGGGATGACACTCGATTACAGCGGCGATTATGAAAACCAGCTCCACGCGGCGCGCACCCTGAAATTCATCGTCCCCGGCGTGCTCTTCATCATCTTCCTGCTCCTGTTTCAGCTCTACGGCAGAGCCCGCGAGGCCGCCCATGTCATTCTTGCTGTTCCCTTTGCCCTCAGCGGTGGCGTGTTCCTGCAATACGCCCTCGGCTGGCACTTCAGCGTCGCTGTCTGGGTCGGCTACATTGCCCTCTTCGGCACCGCCATCCAGACCGCTGTGGTGATGGTCGTGTATCTCGAAGAAGCGGTGCAGCGCAAGCAGTTGCAACTCGGCAGCGACTTCACTCAATCCGACCTCATCGTCGCCATCAAAGAGGGTGCCCGACTCCGCCTCCGCCCCAAGGTGATGACCGTCGCCACCATCATCGCCAGCCTGCTTCCCATCATGTGGAGCCACCGCACCGGGAGCGAGGTGATGCAGCCCATCGCCACGCCGATCATTGGCGGAATGATCAGCAGTTTGATCCACATCCTGATCATCACTCCAGTGGTTTTTCTTTGGACGCGCAGCCCATCTTTACATAATCCCGACAAAACTCCCGCAATAGGCTGATAAACGCCTGACACAGAAGGATCAGTAATGCAGCTCATGAATCTCCGTTTCTCGCTGATCACCCTTGCTTTGCCGCTCTCCGCATTCGCGCACACCGCCAATACGACCACGAGTTTTCCTTTGGATAAAGAAGCGCTCCGCCAGCACATCGCGGACGAGTTCATGATGCAGCACCAGTCTGCCGCCAGAAAGCCTTCGATGAAGGCCAGACCAACGCCTTTCCAGCTCCAGCGGCCCGTTCAGGTGGTTTCAACTGCCTCAGCCTTCGATCTGGCTTCGCTTCTTGCCATCACTCCGTTTGCCGCACCCACGGGCAATGGATCGCTGATGGTCGCATCGTTTGGGGCCTTCAAGCCGCGCGTGCGGTTCTTTTGGGATGGCACCACGTTTTACGAGGAATCCGACAACATGCCGGACAATTCGATGATGCCAAATCTGATGACCGGCATCACGTCATGGCAGCAGCAGATTCCGCTGCCGGCTGCTTACTTTGCGAGCGTGACGAATCCTGAGAACTCGTCGGGATCGTTGGGCTTTGGCCAGCCGAACTACTGGCGTCTGCCATTGGTGCCGACCCCCGCAGCATCGCCGATCACCATCTTCACGGTCGGCAGTACGACGAACAATTTCCAGCGCGGAGCCATCGCCCTGGCATCGAACGGCATCGCCATTTTCAATCCGGCCAACAACACGGGCCGCGTGTCGTATGAGATCGGTGAACTCGATACTTATGGCGGCCACTGCGGACTCGCTGACGACTATCACTACCACATCATCCCGATGCATCTGTCCGCTCGCTTCGGGGGACCGCTTACCGATGACAAACCCGTGGCCTGGGCTTTGGACGGTTACCCAATCTATGGTTATGTCGAGCCGGATGGCAGCCCGCGTCAGACTCTCGACTCAGGGGGCGGACACGATCACGGATCCTGGGGCTTTCACTACCACGCGGTCGGCACAAACACGGTGGATGCCACGCATCCCTTCGGCACACCGCAGTCGCCTTACACGATGACCGCATTCCACGGCACCGTGGTGAACTTTGGCGGTCAGGTGGATGGCCAGCCTGAAGTCGGATCGATTCGCCAGTCCGGCACCGGCGGTTACACGGCCCAGCCAGTGGCGGGGGCTTCGATTGTGGCATTCAAGAATCCAGTCGCACTGAGCACGGATGGGTCGGGGCATCTGGTCGAGAATGTCGGCGGCACCCCATCGCAGGACTCGTATTTGATGCGCGTCAGCATCAGCGGAACGACGTACGACGAGTGCTGGAAGATCAATCGCAATGCGACGCCACGCACGCTGACGATCACCTGGAGACTCTCAGGCGCGACGACCACGACGACTTACACGCCGGGCAACGCAACGGCCATCGCGCGACTCGCGACCTATGGGATGGCGGACCCAAGCCAGATCAAGATCCCCGACACAAGTCAGGTGACGGACACGACAGCGACATTTGGCGAAGATGCTGACTACGCGCTCAATGCACAATCATTCACCGATAACGCCAATGGCACCGTCACGGACAACATCACCGGCTTGATGTGGCAGAAGACGGACAACGGCGAATCCACCTGGGACAACGCCATCGCAAATGCATCCAGCGTCTCCACGGGTGGCTATACCGACTGGCGTCTGCCAACACCGAGTGAGTTGTTCAGCCTCTTCAATCATAACAACGGAAACCCCGTCGCGCTGAACACGACTTACTTCCCGAGCGCCTCGCCAGCCGCCGAGTATTGGTGGACAAGTGATGTCTATGGCACCGGTGCGAACTCCACCAATGTCTGGTGCGCGAACTCCGGTGGTGGTCTCGGCGGCAAGCCGAAAGCAGAGACGGTCAGTGCCGGCGGAGCCTTTCAGTACCATGCCCGCTACGTGCGCGGCACGAAGCCGACGAACGGTCACAACTATCGCAACAACGGCGACGGAACGATCACTGATCTCGACACGAATTTGATGTGGACCCAGATCCCCGGTCCCGCAGCAACTTGGGACGCCGCGCTGACGTATGCTGAAAATTTGTCGCTCGGTGGTTTCAGCGACTGGCGTCTGCCTAACATCAAGGAATTACAAACGCTCACAGATTATGCGCTCACCACCGCCACCACCACCACCAACATCAAGCCGAGTATCAACCGCACGGCATTCGCCAAAACCATGACGAACTGCGCGACGATCATCGGCAGCACGACGGTCACCTGCGATGACACGACGGGTTTGGTCATCGGCATGCCCGTTGTGGACGCGGCAAACATCGCTTCGGCCTACATCTCCAACACCACGGTGCCGACCATTGCTTCCGTGGGCACCGGAACGTTCACATTGAGCACCGCAGCCACCGGCAGCGGATCAGGACTCACCTTCAAGGCCCTGGTGAAACCCACCGCCTACTGGGCATCCACAAGTCTGAAGGGTGACGCGACAAAAGCCTGGCTGGTCGAGACCGGCATCAACAATGCGCCAACACCACCGCGCAACTCGCAGGGCATCATCAGCTATGAGGCAAAAACTTCGAGTTACCCCGTCTTCGCGGTGCGCTCGGCACCCGCTGGTTCGGTCTCGCAGGGACGCGCCACGACCGTCACGACCAATCTTTTCCCGGGAGCTCAGCGCGTGTCCGCCGTGGGCACCATCACCGCCGCAGATGGCACCACATGGACGGTGCCGTCGGCGACCCAGTTCGCGACGGCGGCAAAAGCACCTGATCTTTACAACGAGTACAACGCCGTCACGCCTGCGAACATCGCTGCAGCACAGACAGCCATCGCTAACCTGACAACCAAAGTCATCGATGCCGATGGCGAGGTCATCACAGGTTACATTTTCTCCGACAACTACTTCGAACTCTACGTGAATGGCGTGCTCGTCGGCGTCGATCCGGTGCCCTACACTTCGTTCAATTCCTGCGTAGTGAAGTTCAAAGCCAAGCGCCCGATCACCTATGCCGTGAAGCTCGTGGACTGGGAGGAAAATCTCGGACTCGGCACCGAACTCAACAACGCAGATCCATACCACGCAGGCGACGGTGGCTTCATCGCGAATTTCAGCGACGGCACCGTGACCAACAGCCAATGGAAGGCGCAGACCTTCAACATCGCGCCACTCGACAATGCCAGCCAGGTGGTCGATCTCGCCAACGGCACGCACGACTCATCCGCGGCAACCACGCACGCGCTTACCGAGACTGCATACGGGCTGCATTACCCGGTGCCATCGGACTGGTATGCGAAAACTTTCTCCACCGCAGGCTGGCCGAATGCGACGACCTACACCGAGGCTCAAGTGGGCATCAACAACATCCCGGCCTACACCAATTTTCCCGCGCAATTCGGCAGCAGCGGCGCGCAGTTCATCTGGTCGTCTAACCTTGTGCTCGACAACGAAGTCATCGTCAGCTACACCGGACCTGCCGCATCCCCCTCACAGATAGCGGTCGAGCAACCAGTCGGAACTGGATTGACCGATGGTGTCAGCACTGTGGCCTACGACAGCATCAATGCCGGCAGCAACGTGTCGAAGACCTTTGTCATCCGCAACAACAGCGCGAGCAGCGCGCTCAACATCACCGGCGTGACCATCGACGGCATCAACGCCGCCAACTTCACCGTCACGACCGCACCTGCGGCAAGCATTGCCGCAAGCGGCAGCAGCAGCATGGTGGTGCAGTTTGCCCCCACGTCAGCAGGTTCCAAAACCGCCGCTCTTCACATCGCCAGCAGTGATGCCTCAGTCGGAGCGGCCTTTGACATCAACCTGACCGGCACAGGCCTGGTCGCCGCCCCAACCATCTCGTCTGTCACCACCAGCCCGGTAGTTCCGAGTAACACGGACACGCCGACAGTTACCGCCACCATCACGCCCGCCAATGGCGCGACCATTTCCTCCGCAGTGCTCACCTACAGCACGGGGGCCCAGACCACGGGCCCGGCCTTCCGCGAGATCTTCGGCAATGCCTCCACCACGACAGGCTTCGCGGGCAGCATGAATGCCTGGACATCCACCAACGTCCGCGCTGGTGGCGATGCCAAGCTGCGCGGCGGCACCGCCAATCACACGGCGGCCATCGTGCTCACGGCCTGCACGACGGCGAATGCATCAACCACGGTGACTTGTGCGAGCACCACAAGCTTGATTCCCGGCATGCTGATCAGCGGCACCAACATCCCGCCCGGGGCCACGATCAGTTCAGTCACCGATGGCACCACCTTTGTCATCAGCAGCGCCGCCAGCGCGGCAGCCAGTGGTTTGTCACTCACTGCGGCAGGCGTCACGCTCACAGGCTGCACCACCACTTCGACAAGCAGCTCCGTGACCTGCCTGAGCACCAATGGATTGGTGGTCGGCATGGGCATCGCGGGCGTGGTCACCAATCCGCCAAATCCAACCATCGCGTCGATAACGTCGGCGACGACCTTCACGCTCAACAACCCTGTCACCACCGGCGCATCCAATGTCACCCTCACCGCCACCGGCTGCGCCATCGAGTTCTCCAACGGCACAACCAACTATGCCGACACCATGGCTGAAACCACGGCTGTCATCAGCGCCAATGCGCCGACTGCCGGCAATGTGGAATTTTGGGTTCGCAACGCCGACCTGTTCACCAACAACGGTTGGACTTTCCAAATCTCACCCGATGGCGGCACGACATGGAACACGCGCATGTCGGAGAATTTCGCCTCCAGCAGCGCCACTAATTGCACGCTGAATGCGACCACCACCGTGACATGCAGCAACACCAGCGGCCTGACCGTTGGCAACTCAATCCAGGGCATTCCGGTTTCCATCGCCGCGTGTTCGACGAATGCCACCACAACGATCAGCACTGTGAACACCGGCAGCCTTGCCGTGGGCATGATCATCAGCGGTCCCTCTGTCGTGGGCATCCCGAACAATGCGCGCATCACGGCAATCAACGCCGGAGTGAACTTCACCCTCAGTGCCGCTGTCACCGGAACGACCAGCACGCAGACGCTTACGGCGAACTATCTTCCAGGCAACGCCACCATCACCGCCATCAATCCCAACGTCTCCTTCACGCTTAACACCGCCGCGTTCTTCTCTGGCAGCGGTGTCACGCTTTCATCCGTCAATCACGCGTTCCAATTGAAGCACTACGATCTCGTTGCCGCCGACATGAGCGCGAACATGAAGCTGCGTTTCCAAATGAGTGGTTATGCCGGTGCTGTTGCACCGGCACGGCCACCGGCGGTGGACATTGATGACATCGTGGTCACACTCACCACCGGAGCACCACCCACGCAGATCGCCATGACTGGTCCTTCGAGCGGCGGTGTTTTCAGCACGCCGGCCATTCCGGCAAAGGCCTCTGGAACGACCGTGAGCTACACGATCACCGCGACGGACAGCAATGGCTCGATCAGCACCGCCACGGGCAGTTACATCACGGGACCGGCACCGGGCATCACCACGGTTGGCACCCTGCCCGGTGCCACCGCCGGCAGTGCGTATTCACAAACTCTGACCGCTTCAGGCGGCACCGGGCCGACTTACACATGGAGCGTCAATTCAGTCTCGAGCCTGCCTCCCGGACTCACCCTGAGCTCGGCAGGTTTGTTGAGTGGTACCGTGAACGCCAGCGGCACCTACAATTTCACGCTGAAAGTCACCGACAGCGCCGGACGCACCACCACCAAGGCATTCACCCTTTCCACAAACACCGCGCCAAACGTCGTCATCATCCTCACGGATGACCAGGGCTGGGGCGATCTGGGTTATCACACAACACCGGGAGAAGTACCGATCCAGACACCGAACATGGACAGCTTCCTCACCAGCGGCATCCGCCTGGAGAAATTCTACGCCACCGCCGTCTGCAGCGTCACACGTTCATGCCTGCTCACAGGGCGCAACACCATCCGCACCGCCACCGGCAACACTCGCGGCCTGGATCTAAGCGAACACCTCATGCCGCAGACTTTTAAAACCGCGGGCTACCAGACTTACATGTGTGGCAAATGGCATCTGGGCGGCTGGGGCAACAACATCAACAGCACCACGATCAACGGTTCCACCATCACGGTGATTCAGGAGAGCAATGCCTACCTGCCCCACAATCGGGGCTGGGACATCCACTACGGCCAGTATGGCGGAGCCATCAATTACTTCACCCACCGCACCAGCGATCCCGGTCTGAGCAATAGCGTGGACTGGTGGCTGAACGGCGTTTCGCTCAATGAAACCACCGACCTTCAGGGCAATGGCGGACACTCCACGGACTTGCTCGCTGACAAAGCCGTTTCCCTCATCCAAAACCGTGATCCCGCGAAGCCGATGCTGCTCTATCTCGCTTTCAACGCCGTCCATGCCGGTGTCACCGCACCGCAGAGTTACATCGACAAATACTCCGCACTCGGCGTGACCAATGCCGCACGCCGCACTCTTTGCGCGGCCGTGGACTGCATGGATGTGGCCATGGGGCGCGTGCTCACGGCCCTTGACACCGCGGGGATCACCAACAACACCATCGTGGTCTTCATGAGTGACAACGGCGGCAATGAACCCACCGGTTCGCTCAATGATCCGCTCCGCGGAACCAAGGGCGACAGTTATGACGGCGGCATCCACACCCCGGCCGCGATCCGCTGGCCCGGCGTGCTCGCGGCCGGTGTGACGAGCAATCAATACGTCTGGGTCGGCGACATGTTCCCCACACTGTGCGCCGCCACCGGCGTCACTGCCCAAAACACCAAGCCCTTCGACGGTCTCAATCTCTGGCCCGCGCTGCTGACGATCAACAGCGGCAGCCCCAATGGCGTGCAGCGACCATCGACTCTCGTGACCGCCACGAGCAAGCCTGTGGCCCTCAACATCTTCACCGATCCCGTCCTCGGCGGCAGCAGGATGTTCAAGCTCATCCGCACCAAAACCGGCACCACCGTGACTAACGAACTGTTCAACATGTCCGACGATCCGTATGAAACCACCGATCTCGCGGCAAATTCGGCCTACGCGTCGATCATCACCACGCTCAGCACCTCGATCACGACCATCACACCGGAGAACTACCCGCCACACTCCGGGGATGCGCCGAAAACGCAAAGCGTACAGCAGGGCGGCAGCGTGACCCTCTACGCACCCTTCACCAGCTATGGCAAAGTCCCGAGCGTGAAGTGGCGGAAGAACAGCGCCGACATCAGCGGTGCGACGAGCTATTATCAGATCACCAATCCCGACACCACCACTGTGAACGGGGTTTACATGGCCACGCTCACCCTGACGAATGTCAACAGCACCCATGCCGCCGACTACGACGTGGTTATCAGCAGTGCCAATGGCACGACCACGAGCGGCCCGGGCACACTCACGGTGCTTCGTCCCGTCAGCACCCTGAGCGACGGCGTACCCGACACCTGGAAGCTCGCCAATGGCATCAATCCGAATGACAACTCCGCCATCAACGGACCTCTCGGCGATCTGGACGGTGACGGACG
>CANJVS010000048.1 GCA_947477755.1 Verrucomicrobiaceae bacterium
GAATGCCGGCAAACCGGAGCGCGAACATGGCGAAGGCATCATCGCCACGGGTTACCTCGCCATCGCCCGGCGTTTCGGGCACGACATCGACAAGGACATGCATCTCACTTTCGAGGATGTGATCGACACCGTGGGCAAGAACTTCCTCGGCCTAACCACCGGTTGCGCACGCTGTCATGACCACAAGTATGATGCCATCACCTCGCAGGACTACTACGCGCTTTACGGCATCTTTGAGAGTACGCGCTTTGCTTTCCCAGGCTGTGAACCCAAGGGGCAGCCGCGCGACATGGTGCCGCTGATTCCGGCCGCGCAAGTCGAGGTGCTCATGAAGCCGTGGCGTGAGCGCAACGCGCAAGTCGAAGCCGAGAAAAAGCGCCGCGCTGAGCTGGCGGGTGCTGCGCAGAAAGTCATCAGCGGCAGCGCTGCCGGGAGCACTCATCTCCTGGCGAGTGCTCAGGTTGGTGAAGGTCTGTCAGTGAACTTTGATGTGAAAAAGATCGCCGTGCGCAAAGGTGAAGTCATTCAACTCACCGTGTCGCCGAATGCGAACCATGGAGCCGACAGCACGCTCATCGAGTGGAGCATCCATGAGACAGGCGGTGCGCAGCGCACCTGGAGCGTGGCGGATCTCGTGCAGAGCCTCACGCGGCAGAATCCATCTCCGGGTCGCGACGGAGCACTGTGGTGCTTCATTGAGAGCACCTCGACAGGTCCCGCTTTCCTCACTGACAAGGCCGATTCCATCGACGGCAACAGCGCTTTAAAGAAGTGGAGCATTGGCGATCTGCCATCCGTTTTTGTCAACTCCGCAGACCAGCAGGTGATGGTGTGGACCACGCTCCAGGCTGAGTCGTTCTTCATGCATCCGGGGCCGAGCCGTTCAGTCGCAGTCGCGTGGGTGAGTCCGCTCGATGGTGAGGTCGCGCTGACAGGCCGCGTCGCGGACGTGCATCCTGCCAAGCTTGATGGCGTGGCGTTTGAGATTCATCACATCGCAGCGCCTGACTGCGGACCTGCGCTCGTCAGCGCGGGCAGGATCTTGAATGAAACAGCCATCAAGGCTGAACCTGCGCCGGTGATTCCCGTCGCGTATGCCGTCGTCGACGGCGCGGCAAAGAACTCACGCTTTCAGCTTCGCGGCGATCCTGAGAAGCCAGGCGAAGAAGTGCCGCGCCGCTGGCTTTCCGTTTTCGGCGGTGACGCTGTGCCTGCAAATGCCGGCAGCGGACGCAAGCAACTCGGCGACTGGATCGTGAGTTCACCGCTCGCCGCTCGCGTGATGGTGAACCGCATCTGGGAATGGCATTTCGGCAGCGGGCTGGTGCGCTCGCCAAACGATTTTGGTGCGCGC
The DNA here is from genome assembly GCA_947477755.1 of Verrucomicrobiaceae bacterium. Lineage (GTDB taxonomy): Bacteria > Verrucomicrobiota > Verrucomicrobiia > Verrucomicrobiales > Verrucomicrobiaceae > Prosthecobacter. Next base: position 1,355 of record CANJVS010000048.1, read on the forward strand.
GGTGAAAAACCAACGCATCCTGAATTGCTCGACTGGCTTGCCGCAAAGTTTGTTGCCGGCGGTTGCAGCGTGAAGGCGATGCATCAGCTCATCATGAGCAGCGCCGCGTATCAGCGCGCCAGCGCCACCTCACACGCCTCTGATCCTGACAATCGTCTGCTGGCGCACTTCACCCGCCGCCGCCTCACGGCGGAGGAAATGCGCGACAGTCTGCTCACAGCCTCCGCGCAGCTCGATCCGACGCCAGCTGAGGCGCATCCCTTTCCTGCCGAGAGCACCTGGAAATTCTCCCAGCACGGCCCCTTCAACGCCGTGTATGAAACCAACAAACGCAGTGCCTACCTCATGGTGCAGCGCCAGCGGCGGCATCCCTTTCTCTCACTCTTCGACGGTGCCGACCCCAATGCCACCACTGCCGCCCGCCAGACCACCACCGTGCCGACACAAGCACTCTATTTCATCAATGATCCCTTTTTCCATGCGCAGGCTTCAGCGCTGTCGAAAGTGCTCATCGCGCTGCCTGACGATGATGCCCGCATCACCAAAGCCTGGCGCATCCTCTTCCAAAGAAAACCAACCTCCGCCGAAATGCAGCGCACGAAATTCTTCCTCGCCTCCTACCCCGCTGACGACGCCGAAAAATGGGCTGCGCAGGCGCGCGTGCTTATGGCGAGCAGTGAGTTTCTGCATGTAGATTGAATCATGAAACCAATTTCACGAAAAAGATGAAGCCCGCCCTCAACCCCCTCTCCTCCCTGCCGCTCGCAGCCCTGTTCTTCACCGCCAGCCTTGGATTGACTGATGCCGTCCGTGCTGCGGAACCGTTTGAGGCTTTCCTGGAGACGCATTGCATCCGCTGTCACGGGCCGGAAAAGGAGAAGGGAGATCTGCGGATCGACCAGCTCTCGCGTGATTTCAAATTGGGCGTGGACAGCCATCACTGGGCGGAGTCCATCGAGAAGGTTAACAGCGGCGAGATGCCTCCGAAGAAGGAGAAGAAACCGACGCAGGCGGAGATGGCGGTGTTTGTCACGAGTCTTGATGCGCGGCTGAAGGAGGGGCGGGCGGCGCGGATGGCGGCGCGGCCGGTGGTGACGCATTATCGTCTGAGCCGGAAGGAGTATCAGAACACCGTCTATGATCTGCTCGGCGTGCGCTATGATCCTGCCAAGCCGGGGGAGTTGAATGAGGACACGCGGTGGCATGGCTTTGAGCGCATCGGGTCGGAGCTTTCGCTCTCGCCCTCGCATGTGGACCGCTACTACCGAGCAGCGGAGACGGTGCTGGATCGTGCCTTTCCTGCCACGACGAGCAGCGAGGCACGGAAGGTCCGCAAGACCGCGGCGGATCTGCGCTACGGCGGCGGGAAGGACCAGCAGGCGGCGCTGGATCGTTTCGGCATCAAGCGGCCGCTGCGTTATCTCCTGTTTCCAGGCAGCACCCAGAATGCGCTCTCGCCCAACTGGTTCGGAAAGACGGGGCCGGAGCACAGCGGGCTCTACAAAGTACGCATTCAGGCCAGCGGCATTCGTCCGATCGGCGGCCAGCCTGCGCACCTGAGCATCGGCAAGCGGACGGGTGAGGAGACGGTGGATGGGGCCATTGAGTTTGACCTCACCGCGCCGGAGGATAAGCCGCAGGTGTATGAGTTCGAGGTGTTCCTCGAAATGCCGGCGTCGCTCGACTTCTGCGTGGTGGCCACGGATGTGGTGGACCGCAGAGCCGGTGCGGCTTTCCGCAATGCGCTCGGCAGCCGGGGCGGTTACATTTTCACCCATAGCAGCGAGACATTGCTCCTGAATCCGAACGCGCCGCAGATGTTTGATGACAAGGGGAACGGGCTCTTTTCCACAGTCATCCTCGATTGGATCGAATGGGAGGGGCCGCTGGTGTCGGACTCGGAAAAGTCGCGGCGCAAGGATGTGATGCCGCCGGATGATGCTACGGCCGAGGTGGTGGCGGAGCATTTGCACCGCTTCGCCGAGCGTGCGTGGCGTCGTCCCGTGAAGCAGGAGGAACTCGCGGAGTATCTGCAATCGTATCGCGGGGAGCGTGAGGCTGGCGAGAAGATGGCCGATGCCTACCGTGTGGCGTTGCAGGGTGTGCTGACTTCTCGGCACTTCATTTACATCGTTGAGGGCGATCCGGTGGCGCGCGAGCGTCTCACCGATTCGGAACTCGCCACGCGGCTTTCGTTTTTCCTGTGGAGTTCGATGCCGGACGAGGCGCTCTTCACCGCAGCCAAAGGCGGACAGCTCAGCGGTGATGGCCTCAAGAAAGAAGTGGACCGCATGCTCACGGACAGCAAAGCCAGCCGCTTCATCGATGACTTCGCGCGGCAGTGGCTACAACTGCATCGCGTGGGCATGTTCCCGCCGGACAAGAAGCTCTACTCGACCTACGACGCATGGTTGGAGCAGAGCATGCGATCGGAGCCGGTGGAGTTTTTCCGCGAGATGTTCGGCAAAAATATGCCCATCGACGGCTTCATCGAATCCGACTGGACCACGGCCAATGCTCGGCTCTGTGACTTCTACGGATTGCCGGAGCCGAAGTCAGGCGGCTTCCAGCGCGTCTCGCTCAAGCCCGAGGATCGTCGCGGCGGTCTGCTCACGATGGGGGCGGTGCTCGGCTTGACCTCGGACGGCACGCGGCATCGCCCGGTTCACCGGGGTGTCTGGCTCAGCGAGGTCGTCCTTGGCAAATCACCACCGCCGCCACCGGCCAACGTGCCCGCCATCGAGCCTCCGACGCCGCAAAGTCCCAAAGCCACGCTGCGTCAAAAGATCGAAGCCCATCGCAACGACGCCAACTGCGCTGCCTGCCACGCGAAGATCGATCCGCTCGGCCTCGCCTGGGACAACTACGACGCCATCGGCCAGTGGCGCACGCGCGAAAAAATCGCCGCAGGCGTCGGCGAAGACCCCTTGATCAATCCCTCCGGCATGATGCCCGACGGCCGCCCCTTCCAAGACGCCAACGAGTTCAAGCAACGCCTCCTTGAAGACCGCGACAAGCTCGCCCGCGCCTTCATCGAACACCTCTGCACCTACGGCCTCCGCCGCGCACTCGCCTTTGACGATCAGGATGACCTCAAGGCCATCGAAGCCGAAGCCAGGAAAAACCAATACCGCATCAAAGACATCGTCCGCGCCGTGGCGATGTCAGAGTTAGTTAGGAAGCGATGACAAGTCAGGTCTCCAGCAGATTCAGGGAGGCCAGCAGATTATTCTTTCAGAATGAAATCAAAACCCAAAACCCAATCGGCGGGCCTCCCTGAATCTGAGGGAGATACCACCACCCATGCTTTCATTGGGCATGCGATGAAGGTCCATTCATTGGTTGGGCCAGGACTAGACGAAGAGATATATCACCAGGAGCTTGTCGAGGCTCTGACTACGGCTGGTATTTCACATTTTTCAAAGCCAAGGCGGGACTTGGTTTATCGCGGGATTGTTGCGGATACCTTTGAGCCGGATTTTGTCATCGAAAATCACTTCATTCCCGAGTTGAAGTGTCTGCGCGGATCATTCGCCCCGGAGCATTTGGTTCAGGTGTTCTGCTACTGTAAGTTCTGGCGGCTTCGCACGAGTCTGCTGGTGGATTTCGGCAAGCAAAGCCTGATTTGGAAGCGGCTTCTGTATCGTTCTCACTCAGCGAGTTTCACTGAGACCAGTCCGCCTGGATTCCTTTCCAAGCCCGCGCTGGCTGCAAACATCATTCGAGCTGTTGGCGAGTGTCTGAACGAATTCGGTCTCGGCTACCGGCAGAGCACTTGGAAGGGTTTGGTCAGGGCTGCGATCCAATCCGCAGGTCACAATGTCCATGCTAATCCAACCGCCACCGTGCTCGATCGACCGCATGTCACGATGTCCAGTCTTGTCATCGACGACAACTGCGCCGTGTTTGTCACTGCCCTCACAGACGGCATCAACGCAACGGATCGCGCCACACTCCAAACCCATCTCCGCTGGCTTAACCTCGACTGGGGCATCGTGTTCCACTTCGGCAAAACCACCGCTGACTACACCTTTGTCCAACACCCGAAAAAGAAAGCCAGATGAATGAGGTCTCCGGCAGATTTAGGGAGGCCAGCAGATTATTCTTTCAGAATGAAACATTGATCAAAAACTCAATCGGCGGGCCTCCCTGAATCTGCTGGAAATTATGAACACCCGAACCAAGAACAATACTTCCCCATGAACATCCAAACCCAATCCTGGCTCCTCAATCGCCGCCACGCGCTCAAGGCCCTCGGCAGTTTCATTTCGCTACCGATGCTTGAGTGCATGGTGCCGCTGCGTGCTGCAGAAACAGTCACCGCCGCGCCGAAGCGCAGTGCCTTCATCTATCTCGCCAATGGCGTGCATTCGCTGAACTATCAGATCACCACTTCGGGGAAAGATTATAAGTTCTCGCGGTCGCTGAAGCCGCTGGAGAAGCACCGTGAGGTCATCACGCCGATCAGCGGATTGCATCATCCGGGAGCGCTCAGTCACCATCACAACTGCATCTCCGTCTGGCTCACCGGCGGGAAGCTCGGGCCTTCGGATCGTAACATGATCTCCGCGGATCAGAAGATGGCGGAGATCACCGCGCCGCACACGCGCTACCCCTCGATGGAGGTCGCGCTCACGCAGGGTTCGCTGGCGTGGACGGCGGACGGTGTGCAGTTGCCCGCGCTGCGTCGTTGCAGCGAGATCTTCGCCTCGCTCTTCGAAGAACCGAAGGGTGGAAAGATGGCCCAGCGCCGCGCTTTGCGCCGCAAGGGCAGCGTGCTCGATGCCAACCTCGCAGAGGTGCGCCGGCTTGAGAAAAAGATGGGCGCGGAGGACAAGGGGCGCATGGAACAATACCTCACCTCGGTGCGTGAGGCTGAGATCCGCACGCGCCGCGCCGATTCGTGGCTCGACACACCGCTGCCGACCATTTCCGAAGCGGATCGCAAGCGCACCAACCGCGACATCGCCGCCACCATGGCGGGTGATTATTTCCGCACCGTCTATGACCTCATGGTGCTCGCCTTCCAGACGGACATGACACGTGTGGCCACCTTCAGCCTCGGCGGCGAGGGAGACGCTTTTTCCATTCCGGAGATCGGCATCACCGAGTCGCGCCATCAGCTCAGCCATCACGGCGGTGATGCCGGTTACATGGAAAAGCTCACCAACTACGACACCTTCGCCATCGAGCAGTTCAGCTACTTCCTCACCCGGCTCTCAGAAACCAAGGACCTCAATGGCAAGCCGCTCCTTGGCTCGACGATGGCGCTTTTCGGCAGCGGCATGTCGTACGGTCACAGCCACGGCAACGCCAATCTCCCGCTGGTGCTCGCCGGCGGATCGGACCTCGGCCTGAAGCATGGCAGTCATCTCGACTTCAACAAGGACGCCAAAGGTTTTGAAGGCTATTCGCTCGGTGCCGACGGTGCGCTCACCACCGCGCATTATCAGGTTTGCAGCCGCCCGGTGAACTCGGATGCCCACATGAGCAATCTGCTGCTGCTCATGACCCAGCGCATGGGTGTGGAGACGGACCAGTTTGGCGACAGCAACAAGGTCATCGCGCTGTGAGCAGGTTCTTTGTTCTTGGTTCTGCGTTCTTGGTTCTCGGTCTGTGCGCTGCACACGCCGAGGAACCGTTCCGCCCCGAAGCCGGCAAGTTTCCGCCTTTGGAAAAATCCCACACCTACCGCGGCGAACTCGTGTTCGTGGATCATGCGAACCGTCGAGGCAGCATTCGCATGACATCGCCGGGCGTGTTTCGCTTCACCGCGCCGCATCCGTTTGCCCTGCTGCCGTATGCCCTCGTGCGTTATCACGGCGCACCGGCCGACCTGCGCGACATTCCACTGGGCACCATGCTGCATGTCCGCGCGTTTCTCCCGCCGGACCCGAAAACTTCCGCCGTGCCGGTCTTGCCCGCCAACAACCGGGAGAAGACGAAAGCCGGAGCGCTTGGCGTCGCGCCCGCCGAGAACCACGTCCTTCTCCTCGAAGACGAGCCCAGTCACTGCATGCGTGAGGGCATGGTCTGGAAGCTCAAGGAAGTGGAGATCAAGAACCGCGAGGGAACGATCACCGCCAGCCGCGAATCCAAACAAGCTGGAGACGCTAAGGCCGCCGAGGAAACGCTGACCTTTGATGCCTCCACCCGCATCTGGCGCGGTCGCGAATACCTCCGGATCGAACACCTGATCGCCGAAGGCGCGTGGCCTGCCAGCGGAAAAAAATCTAACGGAGGCCAGACCGTTCAGCTCGGCATCACCTGGAAACCCACGCCGGGCGGTGTGTTCACGCGCTTCCACATCTCGGACATCTGGCTGGACGATGCCGCGATGCAAAACGCGGCGCACCAACAGACCGAGACGCACAAGGCCTTCATGCGCAGCCGCTGGATGCCCGGGTGGATCGATGCGGTCGAGTATGGCAAGTTCGGCCGGGCGACCGTGACGGCGACCTTGTTTGGTGGCATGGACGCCTCGCTCTATGCTGATTTCACAAAGGGCGGTTCCGCTCTGATGAATGGTGTCGAGAACACGCTGAAGCACACCGAAGGCGGCACCGCCGGCCCAACGCAGATGGCCGCGCGCGGCACTCTCCTCGATGTCACCAAGATGCCTGGAAACGCCCCCCTGGGCAGCAGCGGCATCCGGATCCGATTTGAGACCGACCTCATCACCGAAGGCATGCGCCCTGCGCGAATTGTCCGGGTCCGCCCCGCAGGCTGGCCCGATGTCCATGTGCCACGTGAGGAGTATCTCAGCGACGGGGCCTCCAGTATTGACGAGCGCTTCCCGACTCCTGCCATTTTTCCGAAATATTGATCCTCACCACTCTCCCGCTCACATGATGACACGCTTTCATTGCATACTTGGTTATTCCATCCTGGCTCTTGGCCTGTGCGCTGCACACGCGGAGGATGAGCCCTTCCGCCCCGAAGCGGGCAAGTTCCCGCCTTTGGAAAAAGCGTACTCATATCGGGGTGAACTTGTCTTCGTGGATCATGCGAACCGCCACGGCAGCATCCGTGTGCAAGGAGCGGGCACGTATTTTCGCAACCCGCCACATCCCTTCGCCATGCTGCCCTACGGCATCGTGCGTTATCACGGCGCACCGGCGGATCTGCGGGACATTCCGCTTGGCACGGTGCTGCACATTCGTGCCTTTCTCCCGCCTGACCCGAAGACCTCTGCCGTGCCGGTGCTGCCGGTCGATAGCCGCAAAAAGACCGCCGGCTACAGCGGCATCGGCATCGCGCCAGCCGAGAACCACGTTCTTCTTCTCGAAGATGAACCCAGCCACTGCCTGCGTGAAGGATTGATCTGGAAGCTCAAGGATGTGGAGATCAAAAACCGCGAAGGCATGATCACCGCCACTTGTGAAACCAAGCAGGGCGGAGATGCCAAAGCGACGGATGAGAAGCTGACCTTTGATGCCGCCACGCATGTCTGGCGCGGCCGTGAATGCCTCGGCATCGACGAACTCATCGCTGAAGGTGCGTGGCCTGCCGAAGGGAAAAAATCCCTCGGCAGCCAACCCGTGCTGCTTGGCATCACCTGGAAACCCACGCCGGATGGCATCTTCACGCGTTTTCACGTCTCGGACATCTGGCTGGACGACGCCTCCATGCAACGCGCCGCCAAGAACCAGACCGAAACACACAAAGCCTTCATCCGCAGCCGCTGGATGCCCGCGTGGATCGATGCTGTCGAGTATGGCAAGTTCGGCCGCGCGACCGTGACCGCGACCCTGTTCGGCGGCATGGACGCCGCGCTCTACGCCGATTTCAAAAAGGATGTCTCCGCCGTGATGAACGGGGTCGAGAACACCCTGAAGCATGCCGGCGGCAACTACGGCCCCGCGCACATGGCCTCAAAGGGTTCCATCCTCGAAGTCACGAAAACACCCGGCGAAGTCCCGCTCGGCAGCAGCGGCATCCAGATCCGTTTTGAGACCGACCTCATCATCGAAGGCATCCGCCCCGGCCGCATCGTCCGTGTCCGCCCAAGTGTCTGGCCCGCCGTGAACCTGCCCCGCGAAGAATTCGTCGGCGATGGCAGCAACCCCGAAGACCGCTTCCCCCCTCCGACCATCTTCCCGAAATACTGAGGCTGCACTTGGTGACATTCAATCTGCTGGAAATCACTAGCCACGACGCCGGCAATAAGAGCCAAAACTCCACCATTCCATGAAACCCGCCGCCCTGCTCACCACTCTCCTGTTTGCCTCGCTCACCGCGCTGCACGCGGCTGTTCCCGACCTTTCCAGGATCAGCTCACGCGCCGACCTCGATAGCGTCATCGCCGGCACCGCTGATGCGACTTTGAAACAAGCGCTCACCGATCAAGCTGACGCCATTCTCGCCGCTGCGGAGCAACACCCGCATGTCGAGGCCGTCATCCGCACGATCGAGAGTGCACCGGGCACGTTCACGAAGATCAACAGCACGCCCGAGGCCTTGAAGAAGGCGGCGGGCTGCGACATCGCGATCTTTGACACGCTCACACTCGTCAGCACCAGCATCCAGAGCGGCAAGGCGCACGTCTATCGCGGCGCCAACGACGATCCCTACAACGCGGCCTTCATCGAGCATCTCGGGCACATCCCGGCCTTGGAATCCGTCAAGATCGTCGCGACCAGGATCGAAGACGCCTGGCTGCCGCCGCTGCTGAAGCTCAAGAACCTCAAATCCCTGAGCATGGAAGGAACCGCCAGGGGACTGCCCGGGAATCCAGCCCTCGGCGATCCCAGTCTCGCGCGATTCCAGGCACTGACGCAGTGCCCCTCGCTCACCTCTCTCGAACTCGCCTACTTTGGCAAAGCCACCGATGCCGGTCTTGAACAACTGGCTGGGCTGAAAAACCTCGAGAGCTTCACCTTCCGCGGCTCTCCGGTGAAAGGGCACGGCTTCGCGAAGTTCAAAGGATGGACCAAGCTCAAAAGGATCAACTTCCACAGCAACACCCTCGATGACGAAGGGCTCGGCTATGTCTGTGAAAACTTCCCCAACCTTGAGTTCATCAAGTTATGGCACTCCAAGCTCCTCACCGATGCCAGCGCCGGTCATCTCAAAAAGCTCAAGAAGCTGACGGGCATCGAGATCAGTTGTGCCAAGGCCACCGCCGGGCTCGTCAAGAACCTGCGCGAGTTGCCGATGGAATATGCGGCACTCGAATACGGCGTGAACGCCCCGGCATCGGAGGCTATCGCCACGGTCAAATCCATCCCCACGCTGCGCCGTCTCTCGATCGATGGCAAAGTCTTCACCGACGCCGATCTCGCCGCCATCGCCAGCGTGACCCAGGTCCGGGAGCTCTCCATCTCAAACCTGGACCTGACCGACGCCCGCCTCCCGCAGTTGCAGTCCTTCGCTTACCTCAAGTCCCTCACACTCGTCCGCTATGGCCAGGGCTACCCCGAAGAAACGCAGGCCAAAGTGAAAGCCATGCTGCCCAAGATGGACGTGAAGTTTGTGAAGTGATCGCCACCGCATCCAAACCATGAACACACCACTCAGCCGTCGCCATTTCCTCCGCTCCGCTGCGGCCGGATCGCTCGTGTTTCCCGGCATCGTGCAACGATTGCTTGCCGAAAGCGCCGACCCGCTCGCGCCGAAGGCTCCGCATTTTCCGGCGAAGGCGAAGAATGTGATTTTCCTCTTCATGACCGGCGGCGTGTCGCATGTGGACAGCTTTGATCCGAAGCCGGAACTGGTGAAAGGTCACGGCAAGGAGATCAAGGCCGACCATCCCGAGATCAAAGGGCGTCCGGGCTATGAGCGCATTTATTTGAAGCGTCCGCAGTGGGAGTTCGCAAAGCACGGGCAGTGCGGCACGGAGGTGAGCGCGCTGTTTCCACACATCGCGTCGTGCGTGGACGACATCGCGCTGATCCGCTCGATGCACACCTCGCATTCAAATCACTACAACGCCACGCTCGGCATGCACACGGGCTCGTTCGCGCAGTCGCGGCCCAGCATCGGTTCATGGACCACCTACGGACTTGGAACACTGAATCGCAACCTGCCCGGTTTCGTCGTCATCGCGCCGAAGCAGACCTATGCAGGCACGCAGGTCTTCGCGAGTGACTTCCTGCCTGGCGCGCATCAGGGCACGCTCGTGGTGCCTGGCGCGGAACCCATCGCCAACGTGGC
>CANJVS010000049.1 GCA_947477755.1 Verrucomicrobiaceae bacterium
ACCAGCGGCTGCTTCATGCTCACCGGCTACGCACCCGCCTCAAAGGCTGAAAGCGTGCCGCCCAGTCACAACGACTGGCCCAGCATCGCCGCCGCTGTCGGGGCCTTGAAACCGAGCCAGCGTTCGCCGCTTTCCTCCGTCGTCCTGCCCGAGCGTCTCGAAAACAACGGCAACGTTGTCTGGCCCGGTCAAAATGGCGGATTCATGGGTGCTCCATGGCATCCGCAGCTCATCCAATGCGATCCCAGTGCTGAACGCCTGCGAATCGAAGGCATGAGCCTTGTCGATGGCATCACGGATTTGCGGTTCCATGAGCGAGCCGGTCTGCTGCGGCAGTTGGATGCCAGCTTCCGCCTTTCGCTGGCCAATCCTTTGATCGAAGAGGCGGACGCCATGCATCAACGGGCGTTTGAGCTGATCCATTCCGAGTCCAGCCGGAGCGCACTCGAAATCGAGCGCGAGCCTGCCGCGATGCGCGACCGCTACGGCCGCGGGCGCTTTGGACAAAGCGTGCTGCTCGCTCGCAGGCTTGTTGAGGCCGGCACACGGCTTGTGCAGGTCAACTGGCCGCGCGAACCAGGTGACTTTAATGAGGGCAGTCCACTGTGGGATACCCACCAGCGCAACGGGCCGCGCGTGCGTGACGTGCTGGCTCCGCAGTTCGATGTGGCTTATGCGGCATTGATCCAGGATTTGCATGCTCGCGGGTTGCTTGATGAAACGCTTGTCGTCGTGATGGGTGAGTTCGGGCGCTCGCCCATCATCAACAAGAGCGGAGGGCGCGATCACTGGGGCAACGTGTTTTCTGTCGTCATGGCCGGTGCAGGCATCGAAGGCGGCCAAATCATTGGTTCGAGCGACAAGATCGGCGGCTTTCCCGAAGACCGGCCTGTTTATCCGCCGGATCTCGCCGCCACCATCTTCCACCTGCTTGGCATTCAGCCGAACCACGAATTCATGGACGCACTCCAGCGTCCGCGCGCCGTCACGGACGGCGGTGTACCGCTGCGTGAACTCGTCGGCATCTGATGCAGATCTCTCCTCCCGGTCCCTGTCGCGAGGGCAGGGAAGGGCATCGGATTCGATCCGACTAACAAAAGATGAAAAAGAAAACGCCATCATGAGCCGCAGCCCGGGCCTCACAAGATCAACCCGGGGCAGGGGACATGCCCTTGCAGGCTTTCCCGTGACTCCTTTGGCATTTCATGCGGAGCCTGAATAAAACCAGAGCCGCGCGGTTCCACAGGGAACCGTGGTGCCGATGACCGGACTCGAACCGGTAAGGGATGTTATCCCAGCAGATTTTAAGTCTTTCTTTGCATGTTTTCGCCTGTTTGGTATTGTTCACGTATGAGCACGGCAAAACCAAGTAAAAGCGAGGTTCACAGCACTTCTGAAGCACTCGTTAGCGAACATCAAGAATCAGGAATGAACGCGAAAAGTGTCCGAGTAATGTCTGAGAGCACGGACACTATGACAGGTGATGCGCGCAGGACTCGAACCAAGTCTATCGGTAAGGCGGACGCTCGGTATTGGCTGCAGGCGGGAAAGCTTCTCTCCGATCCACGCTGGAGCGGCGCATACTTTTGCAAGGTTCAAGTGAATGGCCGTCGTGAGTCCTTCCCGCTTCGCACCACGAATAAGAATGCCGCCGCCGGCAAAGCTGCGAAAATCTACGGCGATGTCTGCGCGCTAGGTTGGAATGCTGCACTCATCAAGCACAAGCCGGAGTCGGAGAAGGTAGCCAAAGCCGCCACTGTGGGCGCATTGATCGAAGCCGCCACACGCCTTTCACCTGATGCCCGCCCTGAGAGTTTGGAGACATACGCCAAGGCACTCCGCCGCATCACCGCCGCTGTGATCGGAATGGATTGCGGGAAGAAGTATGATTGCAAACGCGGGAGCCTTGAATGGCGTGCGAAGGTGGAAGCGGTTAGCCTCGCGCAACTCACACCCGCCCGCGTGCTGGCATGGCGCAATAGCTTCGTGAATGCCGATCAGAAGACAGAGGCACGCAAGAGCGCCATCATCACGGCAAACAGCCTGATTCGTAACTCCAAGGCGCTTGTCTCCAAAAAGGTTATGCCCTTCCTGAAGAAGGAACTCTTGCTCCCCTCTGAGCTATGGTTTCAAGACATCAAGAACATGAAGGAGGATGATTTGCGCTACAATAGCAAGGTGGATGCAGCCGCTCTTATGGCGACCGCCCGCGATGAATTAGCCGCCGCAGAACCGGAGGCATTCAAACTGCTACTACTCACGCTCTTCTGTGGCCTGAGACGTTCAGAGGCAGACGCCCTTCTGTGGAGCCAGTTTGATTTCGAGGCAGGCACACTCACGATTAAAGACACAGACTTCAAACGCCTGAAGTCTAAAGAGTCCGCCGGCGTGCTCGGTCTGGATGCCGAGCTTGTCGCCATGCTCAGAGGCTACCATGCACGCGCAACCGGCTTATTTGTGCTGGAGACACCCAAGAGGGCGCGCATTAGCATCACGAAGCTGAAGGCACGCGGCTACCGCTGCGAGGCGACACAGCGCGCCCTGATCGATTGGCTTCGCAAGAACGGCGTTACCGGCCGGCGTCCTATCCACACCATGAGAAAAGAGATCGGTTCAATCATTGCCAGCCGTGACGGCATCTTTAAGGCATCCCGCTATTTGAGACACTCAGACATTGGCATCACCTCCAAACTTTACGCCGCCATGAAAGCGCCCGTCTCCGCCGGCCTAGGCGCGCTCTTAACTGCCAGCCCTGCCAATGTCGTGGAAGCCGACTTTAAACCCGCGCAGAAGGCCAAAGAATCGAAGCGGGAGGCGCGCACGGCATGAAGGCACAAACCAGAGAAGAGGCCACGGGATACAACGCGCTAGAATTGGACTTGATCAATGAAGCGAAAGCGCTTGGAATTCCAGAACACTATGGCGCAATTTTAGAAGGCTTGAAGCCGTGGGAATACGAGTTCAGCAAGCTTTGCCAATACCTCATCTGGACGCGACGAATGCAGAATCGGCCTGCTGAAACAAAGGCTGCACATGATATAGGCGAGCATCTAGCCAAGGAACTCTTGAGAGGTAATTTCTCAGCGCCGCGCATCCTCGCGAAAGGACTCGCAAGCCTTCAATCAGCTCTCCGCACTACCGACTCCCAAAGAGAGCTAGCACGCGCTGAGTGCAGTCTATGACATCACGGCCCTTGTATGTTCGTTCAACTCCTCTCCGCGCTTCTCCTGTCCGTGTGTCTCACAAGCTGCTTTCCGATGCCGCAACCCGCGCCCGATTGCATCCACAGCCACGGCACACCGGCAGATGTGATGGGCTAGCCTAGGCACTCCCCCTAAGCCGGAAGTCTCCTTGGGTCAATCTGAGAGCGGTTATTAAGTCCTGTTGCCCGTCTCTGCATGACACCTGAAAATTGAACGTCCCAGTTCCACTCCGCCGCCTGCCTAGGTAAAGGCAGGTTTTAGAGTGGGACGTGAGACATTCAAGTTTACAGTTACAGCTTCACAGCGACGATTGCCGCCGCTACTCCCGCGCACCGGCTAGACGACCTCACTTTGAGTGTTCAGAATGGCATGAAAACGCGCTGAAGTTTTCTTCCAAACGCTCAAAAAGGAGGACAGAAAACGGCACAAAGCATCTTCAAAAGAGGCACAATTGCCGCTTATAAATGCGGGAGGGATAAGCTCGAATAGTGTCCGTTTAATGTCCGAGTGCAAAGTTTGCCGCTCGAATTGCGTGCCATTTATACGCTCCATATTGCATCATAATATGTTGATAATGAGGAAGTGCCGATGACCGGACTCGAACCGGTAAGGGATGTTATCCCAGCAGATTTTAAGTCTGCTGTGTTTACCATTTCACCACATCGGCGGGGAACGGGACGGTGACGATAGCAGATTTTCCGGGCTGAACCATTGCTAATTCTTGCCAACCAAGCGATGAAGGTTGACTCCTGCATTCTGCTGAACAGCGCAATCTGCGTGCCAACCCCCACCTGCTTGTCCGTTACTCTCTCTGACTTCTAATGATTCACTCCTGGCTCAAAAGGGTGCAGGACACCCGTCAGCGCAATAAGGGCTCCGACATCGGAGCCTGGCCGGCTCGATTGCAGACGGCGTGGGCGCTTTTCCGCCAGGTGCTGCCTGAGGATAAACCTGACCGCGAGGTCGCGGACTTCGGTTGTGGTAGGCAGCAGTTGAAAACACTGCTGCCCGCTGGCTGGAGCTATGTGCCATACGATTGGACACCACGCAGCCCCGACACGCGCGTGTGTGATCTGGCGGCGGCTGCACCAACCGGGACGCATGAAATCATTTTCATGCTCGGCGTGCTCGAATACATGCCTGACCCGGCGAGACTTTTATCCCATGCCCTGAACCAGGCGCGCTGGACGGTGTTTTCTTGCTTCTGTGGCTGGTCGCCGCTGCGCGCCTGGAAGCAGGGCTGGCGCGGACGACTTTCACGCCGCGCTGTGGAGCGTGTTTTGCAGGGTGCCAATGTGCAGGTTCGCGCCTATCAGGACTGGCGTGGTGATGGCGGCTTGTGGGTCTGCGAAAATCTTGATCACCAAACGGGAGGGCAGGGGACTTGAAGCTGGCCTTGCTAACACCCGCCATCGGCAGCCGCAATGCGGGTGACGCGATGATCGAATCGGCCATCCGCAGGCTCGTGCCGGCGGAATCCTTTGAGCGGTTCACGCTCAGGCGTGCTCTGACGGGAGAGGAAATGGCAGCGCTGAATGCCTGCGATGCCGCCATCATCTGCGGATCGAATCTGTATCAAAACAAACTTCAATGCGCGCTCGATGCGGATTTTCTGAACCGCCTGCGTGTGCCGCTGATCCCGCTGGGCATCGGTGCCAGTTCAGCCACCGGCACGCTGCCGCAGATGAGCGCCGGTGATGCGGACATCGTGCGCGGCTTGCATTCACGCTCGGCGCTTGGTTCCGTGAGGGATGGACCCACGCTGCGCTTTCTCCAGAGTTTGGGGGTTCAGAATGTGCGTCTCACCGGCTGCCCGGTGCTCTTTCATGGCCTGAGCCGTCCGGAAATCCAGATGGGAGACGGCGTGGTCACACTGAGCCTCCGGCAGACTTTCTTGCATGGAGCGGAGCCCCTGGAAGCAGGGCAGGAACCATTGCTGGACGCCTTTTGCAACGCGCACCGCCCCACGCTCATCACCCAGGGGCCGGCGGATTTGGATCAGGCAAAACGGCTGGTTTGGCGGCACGGTCTGGACCACATCTACGATGACGAAAACCAGTGCGAGACACATGAGTGGCTGGCTCCGCGTCAGGCTTGGACAGGCGGTTTCAGGCTGCATTATGGCATGCTCTCGCTCTCTCATGGTCGACCCGCCTGGTTCATTGGTCATGACACCCGGGTGCAGGGTTTCTGCGAGTTGATGGGTCTTCCTTATCTGGATATTCGTGAGGCCAGACTGGCGGATGTGCTAGCGTGGGGACCGCAGCGAATGGGCGATTTTGCCCAATTCGGTGCACGCTGGCAGGAGCTCGCCGCCGAGATGCGTGCCGTGCTGGTGGCGAATGGTCTGCCTTGTGCGCTGGACCATCCACCGAAGCCAAAACCGCGCATCCTCTTCATGGTTCCGCGCCGCGAGTGGGCGTATGACTTTTCGGCACTGTCCATGCGTGCCGGCTTGGAAAATGAGTACGATGTGCAGGTGAAATATTCCACGGATGCTCCAATACTGCGGCCCGAGTCCTACGATCTTGCCATCATCTTTTACTGGGCGGAAATCATGCAGTTGCAGCGCGGATTTGATCCAAACCGCGTGATCCAGTACGTCTCCAGTCATCGCTGGCAATTTCCGGGCAAGCACGGACCACTCTCTGTGCATGATTTCATCTGGCGGTATCTGAGCCGGGCAGGCACGATCTTTACCACGTCCAAGCGACTTTTGAACCTGCTGCATGGCGAGATGCCGCGTGTGTTCCATGCCCCGAATGGCTTTGAACCGGCGAAGTTCCGCCGCACCCGGGAGCGGAGCGGGCCGCTGCGCATTGGCGCTGCCGGCTGGCTCGGTGATTCCGTCAAAGGTTTTGGAGAGATTCTTGTGCCAGCTGCTGCCGGTCATGATTTCGAGCTCGCAGATGGCCAAATGAGCCACGCGGCGATGAACGAGTTTTACAATCGGTTCGATGTCGTGGCCATCACCTCCGCGCATGAGGGCGAGCCGCTGACATTGATCGAAGCCATGGCCGCTGGCTGTTTCCCAGTTTGTTCCGATGTGGGCATCGTGCCTGAGCTGATACGCGATCGTGAAAATGGCATCATCGTGAAACAGCGCACCATAGAAGCCTTCCGCGAAGCTTTTTCCTGGTGCGCTGCCAATCTCGACAAGGTGCGCGAAGGCGGCCGCCGCAATGCCATCCAGCTCCTGGAAACACGTTCCTGGGAGCATCTTCTGCCTGGCCTGCGCCAGCAGGTCGCAGAGGCCCTGGCCTGGGGATCACGGCCACGGTTCATCATCGAGACGGCTTCCCACACGGATGCGGCAACGGTGAGAAAACTGCATTGTTTGTTAGGTCGGTTCAGGCAATCGGTCGCATTGGAGCCGCCTGATGATGAACCGATGCTGGATCTGGCCCGGGATGTTCAGCGGCATGCCGACGCGGGCAAATCCTGGCGGATGCTTCCGGGGCACTGCTACAAAGTGCAGATCTTTCACGTCACCGGTCCGCAGGGACTCGGTTGGGAAGGTTTGGAGAAGGCGCTTTCCGAGGCACTGCTGCCTGCACCGCCTGTGCGGTTTCCACTGGTCCAGCGCACACGGCGTTTTCTTCTGCGGCAGCTTCAGAGTTTTGGCCGATGAAACCCGTGCTCCGACTCGTCCGCTCAGTCATGCGCTGGCTTATCCGCCGGCCGCGCCGAGTGACTCTGAGTCTCAGGGATGGCTCACTCTCCCGAGGGCTGCGTGATCTCTGGCCGACGCTGCAGCCTGGAGCTGAATTTGCTTTTCAGACGCGGGATGCCGCCCACGAAGTCTGTGCTGTGGTCACCACTCAGGGCTGGCTGCTCCGGGACATCGCGCGCCCGGAGGACGGGGAGCTGAGCACTGTCCATTTACAAAAGCCCTCACATGGCCGCCTAATCCCGCAGGAGCCCGACTGGCCGATTGAGTGCCAGCATTGGAGGGTCAAGATCGCCGAGAGTGCACAAAGAGCCGATTTACCTAAAGCTCAGCGCCTGAATGGCGCGCGTGAACGTCGCTGCCACGTCATCGGCGTCGGTATCGCCAAATCCGGCACCCGCAGCCTGGCCGGGCTGTTCAGCCGTTATCACAGCGCGCATGAATTTGAGGCGGCGCAAACTATCCAACGAATCACTGAGCGGCGTGAAACCCTGACCGCAGACTGGCTTCAAAAGCGTGATCAGCGCTCCGGTTTTCTGGAGTGCGACAGCTCGCAGCTTCACTATTGGTATCTCGCAGACTTGGTGCGTGCCTTTCCTGACGCACGTTTTATCCTCACCATCCGCGAGCCGCGCGCCTGGCTGGATTCGCTGATCAATCACCGGCTCGCGCGCGGACTGCCGCCAGACTGGGCGGCTCTCGAAGAATTGCGCTTTGGTCCGCCTTCGGAGAATTGGAGCGGACCGGAGCGCCTGCTTGCCCTGCATGGTCGTCCTTCGCTGGACAGTGTATTTTCCTTTTGGGCGCAGCATCATCAGGCAGTCCTCGACACGGTGCCGCCGGAGCGCCTGCTTGTGTTGCGTGTGCAGCAAATCAGCACGGAATCGTCCCGTATCGCTCGTTTCGCAGGCGTTCCCCCCGAAACACTGTCTCCTGCCGCCGCTCACCTGAATCCCGGCCATGCACGCTTTGATCTTTTGGAGAGACTTCCAGCGGGGTATTTGGAATCGAAGATAGATGAGCACTGCACCAGTCTCTGGCAACAAATGATCGCTAGAGCGGATGACAAAATGGTTGCTGTTTGAGCCTTAAACTGGCTATGGTAAGGCTTATGGCCTCGCTCAATAAAGTCATGCTAATCGGCAATCTCACCCGTGATCCGGAGGTGCGTTACACGCCCAAAGGCAGCGCTGTGTGTGACATGGCAATCGCCGTCAATCGACGCTACGTCAATGATGCCGGCGAACGTCAGGAGGAAGTGACTTATCTTGACGTCGTTCTCTGGGATAAGAAGGCTGAACTTGCCGCCCAGTATCTTTCCAAAGGCAAACCCGTCTTCGTTGAAGGCCGCCTGCAAATGGATTCCTGGGAGGACAAAGCCACCGGTCAGAAACGCACCAAAATCCGCATCATCTGCGAGAACATGCAGTTCCTCGACAGTAAAGGCGGCGGCGGTGGCGGCCACTCGGGTGGTGGCGACGATGGTGAAGGCTACAGTGCACCTGCTCCGCAGCAACGCCGTCCGATGGGAGGTGGCGGTGGTGGAGGAGGCGGCGGCTATCAGCAGCGCCCGCAACCAGCGCAGCGTCCCCAACCTCAGCGGCCCGCACCGGCACGGCAGGAAGACGACTTCGGCGAGGGACCGATCACCGACGGCATGGAGGGCGACGACATCCCGTTTTGATCGCCTGATTGTGCAGTCATTGTGCATTGATGTGCAGGTTTTGACAGCCCTCTAGGAAACTGGAGGGCTGTTCGTTTGGTGGTTAGTCCGCTGCTCATGATGAGTGGCGGCGAACCAACTCAACGCCATGAAAGCACTCCTGCCCGCACTCTTCCTCGCCATCGTCAGCGTCACTGCTGTTTTTGCTAAAGGTGGTCCCGCCATCAATGACAAGTGCCCCGTGGATGGTAAGACCGTCCGCATCATCTACCGCATCTTTGCAGACAAGGGCACGATTGCCTTTTGCTGCGTGGACTGCATGGAGGCCTACCAGAAAAACCCGGCGCGCTACACCGTCACGGTCAAGGAACCCGGCAAGTAATTGTCGCTCACTGGGAGACGTGGCTTGCGTCCAAGGGCAGGTTCAGGTTTGAATCATCCCATGCCCGCCGCCGTGCACCGAGCCCCTTGGTATCGCATCCTCTATATTCAGGTTCTCATCGCTGTTGCGGTGGGGATTGCCCTTGGTTGCTACTTTCCTGAACAGGGAAGGGCGCTGAAACCTTTGGGTGATGGCTTCATCAAGCTCATCAAGATGATGATCGCGCCGATCATCTTCTGCACCGTCGTGCATGGCGTGGCATCGATGGGCGACCTGAAAAAGCTCGGGCGTGTCGGTGGCAAAACGCTGCTCTACTTCGAAATTGTCTCCACGCTCGCTCTCGCCATCGGGCTACTCGTGGTCAACTTGCTCAAGCCCGGCGTGGGTTTTCATGTGAACCTCGCTGAACTCGGCAGCAAGGCGGTGCAGACCGCGCATGAGTATCAGGACAAGGTGCACACGCTGGGAACGACCGATTTTCTGCTCAATATCATCCCCGGCAGTTTTGTCGGTGCCTTTACCAGCGGCGATCTGCTTCAGGTGCTCTTTCTCTCCCTGCTCACCGCCTTTGCCATCACGGGTTTGGGTCAGCGTGGCCAGCCCGCACTGCATGTCATTGAGCGCATTGGTGAGGTGTTCTTCGGCATCATGCGCATCGTCGTCAAACTGGCACCCGTTGGGGCCTTTGGCGCCATGGCCTTCACTATCGGCAGCTACGGCATCAGCTCGCTGCAAAAACTGCTCGAGCTCATGCTCGGCTTTTACATCACGGCGGCCTTGTTCGTCATCATTGTGCTTGGCGGTATCGCACGCTGGTGCGGATTCTCCATCTTCCAATTCCTGCGCTACATCAAAGACGAGCTGCTGCTCGTGCTTGGAACCAGCTCGTCCGAGTCCGTACTACCGCTGATGATACAGAAACTGCGCGGCCTCGGCTGCGCGCCGGCCACGGTCGGTCTGGTGGTGCCCACGGGTTACAGCTTCAATCTCGACGGCACGAACATCTACATGGCCATGGCCGCTGTCTTCCTCGCTCAGGCCACGGACACGCCTCTCGATTTCGGCCAGCAACTCAGCCTCATGCTAGTCGCCATGATCACCTCCAAGGGTGCCAGCGGCGTCACGGGTGCCGGCTTCATCACTCTCGCCGCCACGCTGGCTGCTGTGCCGGGTATTCCTATCGAGTCACTTGCCCTGCTCGTTGGCATCGACCGCTTCATGAGCGAGTGCCGTGCTTTGACCAATCTCATCGGCAACGGTGTTGCCACCATTGCCATCAGCCGCTGGGAAGGGGAGGTCACTCCAGAAATTCTCCGTGCCAATCTCCGCCATGCCACAGCGTCTCCTGCCAAGCGAAGTTAAACGCCAGGCGCCAGAGCTCTGCTTCTGAGTAGAAAGCGGGCTGGGGTCCTGCATCGCGTTTCAGGGATCACCTGATGACTGGTGCCAATCCCTCCCTGATAATTCACACCTGACGCTTCGATGCTGGGAAAATCGGGCTAGGTTTCAAGCGGCTTGTGCTACGATTGCTTCGCCATGCGATTGGTTATTATCATCCTGTGTCTCCTGTTATCTCCGGGCACTTATGCCCAGATCACGGGATTGGCTGCTTGGGCTGGATTGGTGACCAAGAGCCCGCTCGGAAGTTTCCCACTGCTGACACCGTGTCGTATCGAATACGATTTGAGTTGGAACAATCTCGTTTCCGCCGGCACCGCCAAGATTCGATTTCAGGACCTCGATGGCCTTTGGGTGGCGCGTGCTGAGGCCGGGACGAATGGGCTGGCTCGTGCGTTGTGGCGCTACGATTGCACGATGGCCAGTGTGCTCGACTCCACGGTCCTGAGATCGCTCTACATGGAACACAGCGAGACTGATTCCGACGAAACGGTGAGTTACCGCGTACAGTTCCGCCCTGGCGATGTCGTGACGGAGGCCAAAGTGAGTCCCAAAAAGGGCGCGTCGTCGCTCAAATACAGCATCTGCCCGTATGCACCGGTGGACGATCTCCAGTCTGCGATCCTCTATCTGCGCAGCCAACCGCTTGCCGCCGGGGATGTCATCACGCGGGTGATCCAGCCCTTTGATCGTCCCTAAGCATGCAGAAAGTTTGGATTCGGTAGGCAATACGGAATTTTAAACTCGACGTTACAGGAAAATCTACGCCGTTGGTGGCTCGGGCTCTTCGGGAGTCTCGGGGCGAATCGTGTTGTGGGTGGCGCGGAGTTTTTGTCTGCGAATGGAAAGCGGCGTGGCGCTGCGTTTCCCACCGCACTCCAAGACGCTCCCGCGCTCGATATCATGCTCTGCCGAGGCTCCCCACCACCGACACGGACGAAAAAGGCCTCACTTGGTTCAGGCAGCAAAAACCCCTCTGGCCTGTCTTAGAACTCTGCAACGGTGTCCAAAGCTGTGCTCGAAAAACCAGGACGGCGCGGCCGCCTGTCGTGCATGCGCTGCGTATGACGGGTCGGCCAACTGGGTGCGCATCGGGGGTTGCGAGCCTCTTTCCCATGCGTTGTGCGAGCTGTGACACGTCCAT
>CANJVS010000050.1 GCA_947477755.1 Verrucomicrobiaceae bacterium
CAAAGGCCAGCGGTCAACGGGCCCAGATGGGGTGACTGCTGCCTCACCTATTGAGTGAGCTTCCACGGGGATGTTTTTACGCACCATCAGCCCATTCTATGCGCCTTCACGGCAATCTGTCATCTTTCCCATTCACGCTTTTAGGCTTAACGCAATCTACGGGGAGTGTGCGGACCGCGTCGTGGCCCTGGTGGAGCCCAGCAAGAGCATCCTCAAGGATTAGGCGATGCAAAACTGGGGTAATCCAAGTGGTGGTATTGATAGCACCAGTGACCTGTTTCAAGGCGCGGATGGACATTGCGGGACGTGGAGCCGTTTCATGATCGACATTCTGCGCGCACGGGGGATTGAAGCTTTTTTGATCAAGGTTCTGCCTCCGATTTTCTTCAAACAGTGCGCTACAGACCATGATAGGCAACTCGTTCACTCTCCAAGGCAGTGCGGCTATCTCACTTCAACAAACATCTATGTGCGTTAAAAATTCTCTGGCCACTCCCCCATCCCTCCGCCCGACACGATTGGTGATATTGTTGATGATGAACCTTCCGGTGGCATTCCTGCTCAAGGCAATCCCAACCCTCGGAAGAGATTCTATGATCATGCTTTGGTTAACTATTTGTCATCATCGACGACTCAATCATCCACCAAGCCTGAGCCATCAAGCATCATGATGCTGATCGTTGGTGGTGTCATCGTCCTTGGCATGGCGGCACTGGCGTATCTTCTCAAGCGTGGCAGGAAATGAGCCGTGAAGTGTTGGATTCTATCGTGGTGAACATCAGCCCCGAAATCGAGCCGGGCCTGATGCTGCCGGAGCGCAACCGGGCCCGTGGCTTACGTGCAGGGTAGCACGATCAAACTGACCGCCAAGTTCCGGGCAAAGGGTTTCAACTGGCATAACAACGACGTGTATGTGCGCGCCAAGATGAACCGCGCCCTGGACCTGCCGGACACATACTGCGTCATGGCCGCCGACGGCTACCATCTCCAACTTAAAGAATCCAACCTTGCCGGCCGCCGCCATCATGCCAATGCGGGCCGCATCACGCTGCGCTGTTAAGACAGGGCCCAGAATCTATCACTGTCTGCGATACGGAAAGGAGCGCATCATGGAGCCGTGGCTCGAATCAGCACTGATGGCTGATTGCAGGCGAATGTGATGGTGGTCACGTGCGCTTGGCGAACATCTCCCAGATGCCTTGAACATGTTCCCAGCGGCGAATGACGACATCGAGCAGGAAAAGGAGCATGAGTGCGATGACGAGCGGGGGCCACATTTCGATGTATTGAACAGCCCTCGTCGTGCTCAGGTCCGGCACCTGACCTTCTTTGAGCATGGATCCTCCGGTGATGCGCGTGGCTTCGGTCAGGAGCGTTTCATTGACGGTTCCCAGACTGGCTTCAGAGCTGGGGTTGTGAACGATTCCGGCTGATACCATTTCCGCGCCGCTCTGCGAGCGCACAAGATAGACGCCGGGCTGATCGGGATGGAACACTCCTTCATACAAACCCGGGCCGCATTGGCTGAGGGTGATCTTTTGCACGGACTTCAGCGGTGCACCCAATGCGTCGGCCGCGACAAAGAAGATCTCGGCTTCGACTCGTGCATCGTTGGCGCGTGTGCCGGCATCCTGCTGGAGGTCGACGCGCAGATGCGTTTCATCCCCGCGCACCTCGGCGGCGAGGTCCATGTTGCGGCCTTGCGGCGGACGCGCGGTTTCACGCAGCACTTGCGACCAGAAGCGGCTGAAGCCGGGCCAGCGGGTGATCCAGAGTGATCCCCAGCGGCTCTTGGCATCGCTGGTGAAGGCGGTGACCTTGCCAAGACCGTAACGCCAGTGGGCGAGCAGAGGATCGCCGAGATCGGTGACCAGCGGAATCTGCGCAGTGGCTTTGCGGATCGTTTTCACATAGCCGAGCAGGGCAGGGGAATCCCATTTTTCAAACCCGGCGAGCATGGGATGCTTCTCCACAAATTTGGGCTGGAAGGGTTCTTCGCGAATCATGCGTCCGGTGTGCATCAGCGTGTCCTGGGTGAAGATGCGCGTGATCGTGCTGGCATCCATGGTGCTGTAGGACTGGCCGCCGCCGGCGCTGGCGATGGCTTGCAGCAGTGCGACGTGTGATCCTTCGCCAATCGCTACGGTGGAGATGGTTATACCTTCGCCGCGGCATTGGGAGGCCAGTCCCTCATAGCCGCTGCCGGAGGTCTGGCCATCGGTAAGGATGATCATGTGCTTCACCTTCGCCTTCACGCGCTGAAGGGCGCTGCGTGCCTGCTCAAAGGCGGGCTGCAAGTTTGTCCCGCCGCCCGAGGCTACGGCGGCAATCTGTCCGGCGACGGAAGCGGTTGAGGTGAGCCTTGTCATCGGGGCCACGACATGCGCTTCACTGTCGAAGGCGTACACACCGATAAAATCATTCCTGCCCAACACCTCGGCGGTGGCGATGGAGGCGCTCTTGGCCATCTCCAGTTTCTCGCCCGCCATGGAGCCTGAGCGGTCGATGACAATGGCGACTGCGGCGCTTTGTTTTTCCTCCTCATCGGGTGATTTCAGGCGCACGGGCAGGATGTCCTCAATCGGTGTGCGGTAGTAGCCACCGACACCGAAACTCTGCGGCCCGCCGAGCATGACGAGTCCGCCGCCAAGTTTATCCACATAGTCGCGCATGGCGTTCATCGTCGGTTCACCGAGTTGATGTGCAGGCACATCGCTGAGGATGATGCCATCATAGCCGGCCAGTTGATCCAGCGTGCCCGGGATGCCGCCGGGTTGCCTGAGATCAAGCTGCACACCTTCTTTCTCCATGGCCTGCATCAGATACTGACCTTCAGAAGCATTGCTCTCGATGTAGAGCAGACGCAGCCTGCCCCGCACGTCCACCAATGTGAGTGCATCGTTGTTTGCAGGCAGGGTGTCATCGGACACGCCTTCGAGCACGGCCCGGTATTTGTAGATGTTCCGCACGGATGGAGTGCGGGTGAAGGTTTCGCTGCGTGGCTGGCCTGGCTTCAACTTCACGAGGCGCTGATCCACCTGCACGCCGTTCTCATAAAGTTTCAGCATGCCTTGCGCCTCCATCGTGGCTTCCAGTTGAGCGGTGAGCTTGAGCGTTGCGCCTTCGTTGAGACGTGAGCGATTGGGAGTCAGTTCACGCACTCGTGCATCCGGTCTGCGCGGCCCGGCGATGGGGATGGCGTGAAGCCGCGTGCTGGAGACAGCCGCGTCACGGGCCGCATCCAGCAGGCTGCCTCGTGTCTCGTGGCCGTCACCGATGATCACCAGATCGCGGCTGGCTCCTGCGGGGAAAAGCGCAAGGGCATACTCCACAGCAGCGCTGTAATGGCTGTCCCCGCCATGAGTTGACTGCCACGCTATTTGTTGGGCCAGCGCAGGCTGAGTCTCGCTTGAGATCAGCTCCGGCCGGTCTCCCAACCGCACGACAAAGGTTTCCACTTCGCCGCCGATCTGCGCCTGCAGTCTGCCTGCCGTTTGCAGCGCCTTTTCCAGTCCTTCCTCCCCCATGCTCTGGCTTGAATCGACGAGGATACCCAGCGCTTTTTTTCCTGTTTGCGAGACGCGCGCGGGACCAGCAAGTGCGGTCAGCGCCAGCAGGATCAGCAGCGCGCGGACCACCAACAGCAGGCGCTTCCGCAGGCCGGACATCGGGTGTGAGGACTGGTTTTCAAACCACAGCAAAAGCGCAAAGGCAGGCAGTGCGAGTAGAAGCAGTTTCGGTGAGGCCCAGTCCATCAGAGTGAGCCGACTTCATCACGGCGTGATGCAAGTGCAACTGGGATTCTGGTGTGAATGCCGGGATGGACTCCCGCCAGAAGCTGCCATCCCACTTACTGCGCATCAGGGCGCTGGCCGATGACCACGGGGATTTCGAGGAGTTGCCCATTTCTTAACACGGTCATCTTCACTTGTGAGCCTGGCTTGAGAGCGCGGATCATGGCGAGCAGTTCGCGCGGGGTTCGGAAGGAGCCTCCATTAAAGGCAGTGACGACATCGCCAGCGGCGAGTCCGGCGGCAATGCCGGGCGACTGCGGATCGAGATCGGTGATGTAGGCTCCGATTTGGGCGGTGCCGAGCCCGGTGTCGATGGCGACGGGTTCGGCGCTGAGTTCAAGACCGAGATAACCTCCCCCGCCGCTTCTGGCGGGTGTGCCGGCCTTGGTCTGAGCCAGGATCGCGTCGACCACGGATTTGGCATCATTGGCGGGCACAGCGAGACCGATACCCTGCCAGGCGCGCACGTTTTCGTCACCGCGATAAATGGCAACATTGATGCCGATGATCTGTCCGAGAATGTTCACGAGCGGCCCGCCGGAATTGCCCGGATTGATGACAGTGTCGGTTTGCAGGTAGTTGAGCTGGCTGTCGCTGAGATGACGGTCACGGGCACTGATGATGCCCTGAGTGACGGTGCCGCTGAGTCCGAAGGGATTGCCCACCGCGAAGACCAGCTGGCCGACTTTGGCAGCGTCACTGTTGGCAAAGGTGAGCGCCGGGAAATCCTTCTTGGTGTCATCAATTTTCAGCAGGGCGATGTCATGCTCACGGCTGGCTCCGAGGATGCGTGCCGTATGCGTTTTGTTGTCATTGGTGGTGACGACGACCTCGCTGACATCAGCGATGACATGATAGTTGGTGATGATGTGGCCTTCCTTCGAAATGATGGCTCCAGAACCGAGTCCAGGAATGACCTGCGGCCGACCGCTAACGAGGCCAAAAAAGGGATGCCATGCGGTCTGGCCCTGGCGGACGGTTTTGGTATTGATGCTGACGACACTGGGCAGCACCGCTGCAGATAGTTTGGAGAATTCATCATTCATTGCCGAGAGAATGCTCACGTCGTTGAGATTCAGCTTCGGTGCGGATGGTTGCGTGAATTTTTCAGCCTTTGGTGATTCGCCTTTGATCAGATTGATCAGTCCATAACCCTCCTGCCCGCGACGCCAGAAGGAAAAGGCGAGCGAGGCGAGAACGAAGATGGTGATGGCAAAAACGAGGCGTCGAAGAGTTTCCATAAGAATGAATGGCGTATGATCCAAGTGGGCGAAAATGCCGAAAAGGCTGCTCTATGATGCGCTTGGCATCAAGGTTGGCAAGGCATCAGAAGTTCTCTGTCTATGACAGGCTCACTTCTTTGCCGGAGGTGGTTTGCCCTGAATGTAAAACTCATGCAAGACCCGTCCCAGCAGGAGTTGCAGCTGGTCGTTCGTGGGCACGGCAGAATACATCACCACTTCAGCCAGCCAGCCTGTGAATTGCTCAGCGGGGGGAGCCAGGGATTTGTCGTTGTTTTGCACCTTGCCAAGCTGAAGGCGGTAGAGCGGACTGGTGGGTGCGTTGAGTTTCGTGCTGTTTTTGAATGTTTTGCCGGGGGCATCTTTGGCGCGTAACTCGACGTTTCCAGTGGCTTCATCCCAGGTAATCATGGCACTGCATGGTGCTGTGGGATTGATGTCTTTGGAGGTGATACTGACATTTGAACTGCCATTATAGATTTCAGCGATCAATTTTTTATCGGCTGTCACTTTGAGGGAGACGCTTGCATTGCCCTCACCGCTGAGTGTCAGAATTCGTGTGGGCAGTTGCTTGGCATCGGCCTGGAAGACGATGGCAAGGGTCAGACCACGCGAACTGCGCGTTTTGGCGCTGCCAAACGGGAATTTCGTTTTTTGTCCTGCTGGATCGGTGAGATTCAGCGCCATGGCTTTGCCCTCGCGCGGATGAAAATCAAGCACACTACGGTTTGGTCTTACCCCTTCGGAGTTTGCTGGTGCCGGAGTCCAGATGATACTCTTGGGACTGTGGGCTTGGGCGGCTTGAAAAGCCCGGACAAGGTTGTCATTCCCTAGAGGCGAAAGGTCGTGCCATTGAATCACTGTTTCGCCTGTTTTGGCGGGTTTATCACCGCTCTTCTGAATGCCTACACCACCTACTAGCTGCAGGCAGATGTCCATATCCACAGGTGGAAACAAGCGGTCCGAAGGCAGTTCGAAAGATACTTTTTCAGGTCCGCCTGTGCTTAGTATGGAAGAACTGGCGGTTCCTCCACTGTTGACCGATTTGCCGGCTTTTTTGTCGCCAAGAAAGATGTAACCAATGACGAGAACAAGCACAGCCGCTGCGATGCCACTATAAAGCTTAATCTGGGGAATGCTGGCGCGTCCCTTGTTCGCGACTGTTGCTGCCGAGTTTGAGGAAGTCCGGGCTTGTGCCGTGGGTTGTCTGCTTTTTGGTTGTGCACTGGTTAATTGAGCCGTGTGCGCAGCCATTTCGATTTGTGCCCGAGTCTGGTGCACCTTTTCATTTTGGGTAGCGTCATGTCTGACTGCCGCCATTGGTTCGGCTTGACGATAGACTTGCTGAATCGGCACATTGCAGGTCGTGTCCTCATTTGGCACTTGCGGTAAACTGACCGCGCCGGGGAACATGGATTGAGCATAGTTCCCCTGCATTTGCACGTAGCCTGTCGGCATCCAGGGCATCATCTGCGGGGCTGCCGATAGCTTTTCCCAGGCGCGAAATTCTTCAATCGCCTGCCGGGCATTGTTTGGCCTGTCCTCCGGCTTCTGTGCCATCAGGCGTAGCACCCAGAATCCAAGCCAAGGCGGAACATGCGGTGCCACGACATGCAGCGGAAGGATGTCGTGATTGATATGCTTTTCGATCACGGCTTGAACGGTGCTGCCGTCAAAGGCTTTGCGTCCTGACAACGCCTCATAAAAGACGCAGCCAAGGGAATATAGGTCAGTGCGTTCATCGATTGGCTGCCGTGTCAGCTGCTCAGGTGCCATGTAGAAGATGGAGCCCATCACACTACCGGATTGGTCCTCAGTTTGTTTTCGTGCCCGCAGGCTCGTCCTGGCGAGACCGAAGTCGATGATTTTCGATTGCATTCGCCCGCCTGGCAGACGCTCCACCTTGATGTTTTCCGGCTTGATATCCCGGTGTAAAATGTGGTGTTGATGTGCGGACAGAAGTGCCTCGACGGTTTGGGAGGCCAGTTCTTTAAAGTCATCGTAATGCAGGGGGCCGCGGGCCACCACATCAGCCAGATCTTCGCCTGTCAGTAACTCCATCACGATGAAGAGTCCCTCGGCGTCACTGGCCACATCAAAGATGGTGACAACATTTGGATTGCGCATTGCGGCGAGCGAGTCCGCCTCCCTGCGCAGATCAGTGGCGAGCTTTTGATCGCCACCGATTTCGGAATTCGTCATCAGCCGTTTGATGGCGACCCAGCGTTTCAGCTCGTTGTCGTAGGCACGATAAACAGCCCCAACGCCTCCCGCGCCGAGTTGTTCATAAATTTTGTATCGTCCCACCATGCTGATTCACTTCTCAATTCCAACCTAGGAGAACCCGATAGCATGCTCTTTGGCAAGAGGGATGTTCAAGAAAACACAGTAGACGCATTTAAAAGGTTGAAGGATGAACCGTGCCAAGAGCACGATGAAAAGGAATGACCTAGGATTGCTTTTGGTTGAAAAACGGAACTCAACCTGCAGGCAGGAGAAATGCGAGAACGGTTGATGTTCAGAGTATCTCGCATGAGATGGAGAGAAAAGCAGGTTCAGCCCCTTGCCAAGGAGGTTAGCCATGCAAGAATGAAGCCATGACCCCACGATTTTCCCCTTTGCTCATTCTCGCAGGCATCCTTTTGTTCGAATCCTGCTCTCCGGAAGCACCAACAGCCACCCCGTCTGCGACAACTCCTGCAACATCTACCGCAGACCCCCTCGTTGAATTGCGGGCCAAGGCAGAGAAGGGGGATGCTAAAGCGCAGAATAAACTGGCCCTTTCCTATGAAGAGGGAAACGGCGTTACCAAGGATGCTGTGGAGGCAGCTAAATGGTATGGCAAAGCCGCGGAGTCAGGTTATGCAGATGCTCAATTCAATCTGGGGCTATGCTACAGAGATGGGGTGGGTGTGGCGAAAAATGCGGCTGAGGCAGTGAAGTGGTTTCAAAAAGCGGCTGATCAGAACTTTGCGGAAGCGCAATACAACTTGGGTGTCAGCTATGATGATGGTGAGGGCGTTACCAAAAATGCCGTTCAGGCTCTGAAATGGTACAGTCTTGCGGCAGATCAGAAGAATGAAAATGCGGCCAAGTACCGCGCCGAATTGCAGAAGGTAATGACCTCCGAGCAGATCGCTGAAGCGCAAAAGCTACAGCAGGGGTTCAAGCCAAAGCTGGCGCAGTAAGAAGACAGAAACGTCCAGATCACTCCTCAACCGCTCCGATTTGAGATGGGTCAGTGATTTGGACCTGCAGCTGGTCCTGATATTTGGTGATCTCACCGCGAATTTGCACGGTCTTGCCAGTGAGGGTATTGAGATTCCATCTGCTGTTTTTCTCAAGCACTCGCTTGTTGATGAAAACATTGAATCCAGTGCCCTCGAAATTAATGCGCTTGTGACCGGTTGTGCCAAGGGTGATGACTTCTGCCACTTTGCCGTTCACAGTTGCCTTTTTGCCAAACTGAGATTCGAGCATGGCAGTGTCTGTGCTGTCAATGGCCCCTGAATTGCGCGCAACCAAATGGACTGCCCCTGCTGCTGGTGCCGGGCCTGATTTTGGGCTTGCGCTGGTATTCAGGCCCAGGGTTTCAATGAGGCGTTTCCGGCTGGCTTCGGAGAGTTTGTTGATTTCCAGGGATGCATCAGGGCCTGAAGGGTGCGAGAAATAAACAACACCCGGGGTAACGGATCTGACCTTCCCTTCAAAGGTTCTGCCGTCTGCGAGTGACCAAGTTTCTGTTGTTTGGGCAGATAAACTGCTCAAACCCAATAATGCGATTCCAAGGACTTTGATCATGGTTTTGATCGATGGATGTGAGTGCTAAAAAAGGAATCATCAGCCTCGGGCATCTCCTGCACGGCTTGGCGGTGCATAAATTGGACGGGGCAGTGGCCCCATTCCGGCATCGCCATGGGCTGACTGTTCACGAACGGCCCGTGCAATCGCCTCTGCAAGCCGCTCGCGATAGGATGCTGAAGCCAGAGCTTTGGCATCGCGCGAACTCGTCAGATAACCACACTCGACGAGGATGCAGGGAATCGTCGGATTACGCGTGAGACGCAACCGACGGCGCACCAGCCCCGCATTCCCGGACTCATAGGGGGACGCCACAGCGAGTTGCAGCTGGACACGCCTGGCGAGTGAATAACTGTCGGTTCGCCAATAATAGGTCTCAGGGCCTGAGCGCGAGCGGTTTCCGTAATTGAGGTGAATGCTGATCAGAACGGCATCCGCATAGCGATTGGCGATTTGTACGCGCTCGTCCAGATCCACGAATTGATCATCACTACGCATCATTACCACCTTATAACCTGGTGAGAGTTCGGAGCGCAGACGTTTTGAGATGTCAAGAGCCATTTGTTTTTCCACTAATCCGCGCGCATGGGCTCCGGAATCCTTGCCCCCGTGGCCTGCATCCACGATCACGGTCCTGAATCCCTGTGGTCCGGGTCTGTCTCCATAAACACTGCGGCTACCACCAGTCGAGATCACCTGACAGGATGCCAATCCGAAAGCCAGGGCGGCCAGTGCAAATGCGCGGGGCAGATTCATGCCCCTACCATGAAGTGTAAATCGCACCCTGCCAAGGTGCTCGTTGATCTTATCGCTTCACCGCATCCCAGATTTTGGAGTACTTTTTCAGATCGACCCCCAAATCCTGAATGACTTCACTTTTTGCGCGGACTTCTTCCGGAATGGTAACTGACGGATTCTTTAAGAAAGATGGGCTGACTTTTTTCAGAGCTTCTGTGTTCGGGCAGAGATAGCCCATCCATTCCATATTTTCTGCGGCAATGCCGGGGTCGAGTAAGAAGTTGATGAAGGCGTGGGCCAATTCTTTCTGCGATGCGGTCTTTGGGATGACCATTTCATCACAGTTCATGGAAACGCCTTCCTGAGGAATCAGGATACCGATTTTGGAGTTCTCCTGGGCAAGTTGAAAGAGATCACCGCTGTAGCCATGCACGAGCAGAAATTCACCCGAGTCGAGTCCGGCCTTGTAGCCTTCGTTGTCAAATTTGGCGGCGTTCATTTTCCAGCGCAGCAGGACTTTCTGAGCCGCTTCGAGATGCGCGTCATCGCGCGTGTTGATGCTGTAACCCAGGGATTTCAGCGCTGCGCCGATGGTTTCGCGCATGTCATCGAAGAGCGTGATGCGCTGTGCCAGTTCAGGACGCTCAAACATCGACCAGGAGGGTAGGGGATTTTTCACTTTGTCCTGCCGATAAGCGATCACGGCGTAACCAAGAGTGTAGGGAACGCTGTGGCGCATGGTCTTGTCTGAAACTTTGTCGAGCACGGAAGAAGCCACCTGTTTGATCTCCGGCAGTTTGCTGTGATCGAGTTCACTGAGCAGGCCTTCCTGAACCATGACCGTGACCATGTAGCTGGTGGGAAAAATCACATCATAGCCCGAGGCCCCTGCTTTGAGTTTGGCATACATGGCCTCGTTGGAATCGAAGGTGTCGATCACAACGCGGCAGGCATGTTGGGATTCAAATTTCTCCACGACATCAGGATTGATGTAGTCAGCCCAGGTGAAGATGTGAAGGTTCTCCGCTGCGCTCAGGGGCAGAGCGGCTAGAATGACAAGTAACAGCGCTTTCATGACCGCCTGGGGAAACGTGTACAGATTCCGCCGCCAGCCACCACGGCGGGGAGTTGTTCCGCGTGGCGTCCGCTGGCGATGATGCATTCCACGCCGCCGTGGACAGCCTCCTGCACGGCGCGCAGTTTGGAAATCATCCCGCCGGTTCCCAGCTTGGTCTTTTCCTCCTGGGCGTGATGGATCACGAGATCGACATCATTCACGAAAGGGATGGGGCCCTCCTCGGGTTTGGTCAGGTCACGCAGAAGGCCGGGTGCGCTGGTCAGCAGGATGAGCAGATCGGCACCCCATAGGCAGGCGATGCGTGAGGAGAGCTTGTCATTGTCTCCAAAACGCAGTTCTTCAATGGCCACGCTGTCATTCTCATTGATCACGGGCACGACTTGCCGGAATTCGAGCAATCGCTCAAGGGTGGCCTTGACGCGGTTGGCGCGGTCCGTCTGGGCCAGATCCTCATGGGTAACCAAGAGTTGGGCCACATGCAGTCCGTGGTCCCTGAGCAGGTTTTCATAGTCATGCATGAGATGGGTTTGACCCACGGCGGCTAGGGCCTGAAGTGTGGTCATGTCCGTGGGACGAACCTGCAGTTCAAGCGGCTTCAGGCCTGAGGCCACCGCGCCACTGCTTACGACGACGACACTGTGCCCAGCGGCCTTCAGCAAGGCGACTGCTTCAACCAGTTTGCGCAATTGCACCGGATCAGGCTCAGGAGTGTTGAGCTTCGTGAGGATACCGGTGCCGAATTTGAGAACGATGCGCTTGGTTGCTGAACTGGAC